>NZ_PGVC01000031.1:0-30912 GCF_002860225.1 Bacillus sp. V33-4 | reverse complement strand
ACGGCTACGCCATTATCTGGATGAGAAGGGAAATAATTCTCCTACAAACATTTTACTCATACGTCCTGAGCCATGCCTTTTCCTATTTATGCCGAATATCTTTCGGATAAAACAGCTTTCAGATGCTTTCTCGTCCGGTACAGCCTTGTTTTCACTGTTGATGGCTTGAGATCAAGCTGCTTGGCAATCTCGTCTTCCTTTAATCCAGAGTTTACTTTTAACAAGAAAATGGCTTGGTGTTCTGGCTTCAACGCTTTGATTTCCTGTCCAATGTCTTCTTTAAACAGGGAGAGCGCTACTTCCTGCTCAACATTATGATCTGATTCAAGTGCAAACAGCTCATTATGCTGAGCAATGGCCTCCAGTGAAACACCGCGCCCTCTTGCTTCTTTGCGGATAAAATCAATTGCCGTCCTTGCCGCAATTGCTGATAACCAGGCTCCCAATTTTTCTTCATCGTGAATAGAATCGCTTTTCAAGAAAGCTTTCAGATAAGTCTCCTGGACAACATCCTCGGCCGTATGCGCGTTTTTCGTGATATTTAAAGCTGTATAAAACAGCCGTTTATAGTACCGTGCAAATAAAAATTCAAAATTCGGCTGAACTTGCATATCCTATGCCCCCAAATCTATTTATCAAAATGGTCTTTAATAAACTCTGGTAACTTATTCTCTTTAAGACTAGTAATTTCATAATTTCCTTTTTCATGATAGTAGATCGCGGCAATAAATGCTCCGTCGATATGCGTCTCAGCCGCTGTTATCATGCTGCTGATTTCATCTTTGTTCTCAATCTTAAGGACCTTCCCTTCCTCCTCAAGCTTTTTCAGCAATGTATGATCATCAAAAGCTATATAAGGATCCGGTACCAAATCCTGTTTATCTGCAACAAGGATATAATTTATATCCTCAGGCAGCAAGCTGGCCTCGGCAAGCAAATTTTTGTCATCAAGCCACTGTTCAAACTGTTTGTAAGACCGCTTCCATTCAAAAAAGATTCGTTTGTCATTGTCAAGCAATAATTCAACATCGGAGTTAATGTAAGCGAAATGATTCATTTGCTCATACGTTTCCAGTTTTGCATCCTCTTTTAGAATCGTGATTGCTTCCTTGATGTCTTTGCTATCAGCGATGACAGCATTCTTGGTCCTCATCCCTCTCGGGGTAATCGTAATCTTGTCTACTTCCTCTGTGTCTACCAGAAATATTTCATTGGATGCATTCTTGTATTCTGTTGATTCTCTAATAGGTTTCAGTAATTCATCAAAGTCGTTTCTATTAACTTCATATTCGCGTACGACTTTTTTGCCGTTTTCTAGTTCATAGGCGAAAAAAATTGATTCCTTTTTTGTTGATCGGGTATTAACGATGCTACGATGAAGGTCCAAAACCGCCTTCACGTTCTCGGGTTCTTTTAATGTAAACGTTAGCTCGCTTTCAAAATCTTCACTATTAGCGTAGTGATACGGTACATCACTGAAGTATACTTGTTTTACTTCTGAAAGTTCAGGAATATTTTTTTCATATAGATTAAAAATTAACTGGGATGCTGCGAAGGATAGCAACATCACTGCGACGAATATGAAATAACCTTTTACATTCGTAAAAACACGCCACGTTTTTTGCAAAACCATCTCGGCAATGAAATAGCCAATGATCGATCCCGCAATATAACCGAATATCCACCATGAAGATTTCATGCCAATATTGCCAAAGTAGATGCCCCCAAGCAGCATAAAACAAATGGCAGCTCCGTATTTAAACATTGGCGTTAGCTTTTCGAAGGCAATCGCCTGCGAAACGGCCTCGACCTGTCTCTTTTTATAAAAAAATAATGAACCGGCGTATAACAGTCCAATTAAAATAGCATAAACAGTTGCTATTCCTGGAGATAGAACCCGTGATTCCAAAACCATCGCATGAGTTAATGGCGAATATGTCTCTATTTTGGTATGTAAGTAATAACTATCAGGGAATCCTAACAGAAAAAAACCGAGACTTGAAACCAACAGAAAGACGATTCCAGCAGGGAACACCAAGAAAACATATGATAGAACTCCATGCACTGCGGTGATTCCCGTAAACATTCCGACAAAAACACCAGCCAGGAAGAGCACAAGGCTGATAAGAACAGTTACTCCACCCCAGTAAAAAATCTCATCAATCCCGAAATACAGATTTAAATCGAGGACTTTGTATAATATCAATACGATCAACATAGTTAGGATCACCGGAACTACCAATAATACGGCACCTGTTAATGTGTATTGATGAAAGATTCTGCTTCTCGTCATTGGCAGGCTGTGCATCAAATCGGCAGGCTGTTTGACATGCAAAAATCGAAACAGAAATATCGCCATTAAAATCGGGACCGATAAGATAAACAGCATTTGTATAGGAAAATCCACCTGGAACAGGTTTTCATACTTTTGATAGTTTGGATATTCACTTGATACTTGCATCAGGAGCCTTAAAGGCAAAGCAACAACGAGGCCAAGTAAATAAACAATGCCGACCCAGCCAACACTTCTTGTGATCTGGCGGACTATTTCTCTATTAAACAAGGATATTCTTGATAGCATATCCGACATCCCCCATTTCGTATATGAAAATTTCCTCTAAAGTCAGCGAAAGCATATCGAAGATGACCGGATTGTATTTTTCAATATGTGCTGCTATTTCTGGTTCTTTACCTCTCACGATGCACAACAGGACGCTCCCTCTTATCTCTTTATGCAATATCGCCAGATCAGAGTATAGCTGTTCAGGAATAGCGCCTTTAAAGGCTAACTGAATTTTGTGGACATCGGCTTTCAGATCATCAAGCTCTTGTTCAAAAAGCAAGCGTCCTTTATGAAGAATCCCGACATGGTCACAAATGTCCTCAAGCTCCCTCAAGTTATGGGAAGAGATTAAAACCGTCATCTCCCTGTCAGCGACCTCGTCAATGATCAGGCTTTTTACCTTTTTGCGAATAACTGGATCAAGTCCATCCATAGGTTCATCTAATATGAGGATTTCCGGCATCGTTGACAGAGCGAGCCAGAAAGCAGCCTGACGTTGAAGTCCTTTCGAAAATTTATGTATTTTTCTGTTGATGTCCATTTCAAAGACTTGTGCCAACTGTTTAAAACGCTCATCGTCCCAGCGGGAATAAACGCTTTTATAAAAATCGGCCATCTGTCGGATCGTATATTGCGAGAAGAAATAAGGTGCATCCGGAATGAAGAAAATCCGATCTTTTATTTCCGGGTTTTCAAAAATATTTTTGTCATCGATCAGAACTTGGCCTTCATCAGCCCTAAGAATTCCGGCAAGCAGCTTTAAAACCGTAGTTTTTCCCGCACCATTTGAACCGAGCAGCCCGTATATTGAACCGTGGTTAACCTTTATATCTACCCTATAAACAGCCTCAATGTCTTCATATGATTTAGTGACGCCCTTTAATTGAATCATCGTTATTTTCCTCCCTGAATGGAAGTATCCAATTCGGTAATTATGGTGAAAAGTTCGCTGACTGGCACTCCGAGATACAATGCTTCAGAAAGCAGCTTGATCAGCTCCTTTTTTACTTTAGCGATTTTTTCGGTATTGATCGTTTCATTAAAAGGATTGACGAAGCTACCTTTCCCTTTGACGGAGTATATATAGCCCTGTAGTTCAAGCTCACGATACGCTTTCTGAATCGTATTCGGATTGATCGTCAACTGCTGCGCCAACGTTCTCACAGATGGCAGCTGCTCATCTGCGCCAAGTACTTCATTTATAATCAGTTCCTTTAGCTTGTCGACTAACTGTTCATAGATCGGCTGCCGGCTTCTCAAGTCTAATTCAAACATTCGCACCCTCCTAACTGTATTAGGTGTACTATTTCAAGTAATACAGTTAGATTATATAATATGGTATACCATATGGGAAGATTTTTTTTTGATAAATTTTAGTTCAAGTAAGGATCTTCAGGAGTATGCAGATTTGCAGATAATAAAGAAACTCGCCGTTTGGCGAGTGCTGTTTATGCATGTATACCTTTATTTTTTCTGTACTTGAATAGCATGTTGAGCAAGCAAATTAATCGTCATATCATCCATCGGTGGATTGTGAAGCCCGGCGCGGACATCGCGGTAGTAGCGCTGCAATGGACTCTTTGCCGAAAGGCTTCTTGCGCCGACAACTCGCATCGCAAGATCAACTGCCTTGATAGCTGAGTTGGTAACAGCATGTTTGACTGCGCCAAGCTCCGGAAGAAGGCCGTTTCGTTTATTTTCATCTGATTCATCCCATAATTTTGCTACGGAGTAGAGAAAATGTCTGGATCTCATCAATTCGAGTTCAATCTCGCCTATTTTTTGACGAACATTAGGCAGGTCAATGATTGAGCCATCAATGCTATTAGGTGAATAGCTTTGCGAAAACTTGATTGCGTGAGATTGAGCAGCTTGCGCAATGCCCAAATAGCATGCCGGGATATGGAGAAGCCAGCCGTTGGCCCGTTGACCAGACTTTCCAAGCTTTTCGACCAGGAACTGATCTTCAACAATGACGTTTTCAAGAATTAAATCATGACTGCCAGTACCCCGCATCGAAATACTGTCCCAGGTTTCTTCAATTCTAAGCCCTGAAGCGGAACGTGGTATCAAGAAGTTCGCTATTTCTTCGCTTTCTTTTAACGTTGCGGTGACAATAAAAAAATCCAATACCGGCGCCAACGTCGTAAACGTTTTGCGGCCATTAATCATCCATGTCTGCCCTTGTTTTTCCGCAGTTGTCTGTGGCTTGCCTCCTCTCGTCGGGCTTCCGGTTCCTGGTTCTGTAGCAGCAGCGTTAATGATCGCTCCCTTTTTTACTTCTTCACAAAGAAATTGGAACAATGATTCGTCCCACAGCCTTTTTTCACTTAAATTTTTGATAATACCCATATGCCATCCGATTCCGAGAGCTGTGGAACCATCTCCTTCAGCAATTTTCTCCTGCAGCCGTACAAGCTCATACAGAGAAATTTCCTTGCCTCCATATTCCTGTGAAACCGTTAACGCTGTGTATCCTGTACGCTTAAGATCATCGAAGTTTTGAAACGGGAATTCTCCGCTATCAAAGTTGCGATTTGCCCGTTCTGAAAAGTCTTCCTTTAGGCTGTCCATAAATTTCAGACGTTCGTCTGTACCTTTTAGTTCTGCGAAATTCATTATGTACCCTCCGACTTTTTATCTTTTACATAGCGTATTGATTCTTTCCTAAATTAAAATCATAAGTCAGCTAACGATTACTTACGTTCTCATGTAGCAACCAGTTCAACTTTAATCCGATCGGGATCTTCAAAATAAATAGCGTAATGGTCAGGTCCACCCGCATAGGGCGATTGATCCGCATACAGGAGCGGGATTCCTTGTGCGGCTAACTTTGCGGCCATTTCATCAACGCGTTCTCTTCCGCCTGCATGGAAAGCAAGATGATTGAGACCGGTTCGCCGCCGGTGATATGGAACATCGAGGTATTTGTCTTCTGTTTGTACGAACACAATATAAGTATCACCTAATTTCCAACTTACTCCTTTGTCCCATTTCTGAAACGGCTGATATTTTAGTTCAGCCAATATCCATTCCCAAAATTCGCTGCTCTTTTTTAAATCTGAAACATATATTTCAAGATGATGAATTAGGCCTGCTGCCATGCTGGATCCCTCCTTTTATTGTTTGTGGCAAAACCTCTTCTATATAACGACATTATCCCCTAGTTTTTGTGCTATTTTTACAGGTAAGATAGATGATTTTGTCTTTTCCTGCGCTTTCCCGAGAAATAAATTCTAATTATTTCTCGATTCAAATAATAATAGTTTCTATTTCCTGTCTCTTAAATTAATGATATAGTAAATTTTCGGACAGTGCTTCAATTATGACTCGTTAAAGCCTTAACATATGTAAATTTAATTTGGGGTGTTTCAATGAACTTGTGGGAAATTTTCGTAGCAATCGTTTTGGGAATTGTTGAGGGACTGACGGAGTTTATTCCGGTTTCCTCGACAGGACATATGATTATTGTTGATGACTTGATGTTTAAATCAAAAGAATTGTTTTCAAAGGAAGTGGCGAACACTTTCAAAGTGGTAATCCAGCTGGGATCCATTTTGGCGGTTGTGATCATTTTTAGAGAACGATTCAAAGAGTTGCTAGGTTTGAAAAAGGGATCTGCGGGCGGCACTGCTTCTTCGGGACCAAGACTCCAGCTCAAGCATGTGATTGTCGGGCTTTTCCCCGCTGCGTTTTTTGGTTTCTTGTTGGAAGATACAATTGACACACATTTGTTTTCGGTCTATACCGTTCTCATCGGACTTGTCATCGGTGCTGTTTTCATGTTAATTGCTGACTTCCTCCCTAATAAAGTGACAACCACACATTCGGTTGACCAAATCACCTGGAAGCAGGCGATTGGTGTCGGTTTATTCCAGTGTATTGCGTTATGGCCAGGATTTTCCCGTTCCGGGTCAACGATTTCCGGCGGCGTGATCCTTGGAATGAGCCACCGGGCCGCATCCGATTTTACGTTCATCATGGCGGTTCCGATTATGCTCGGTGCAAGCGGACTTTCATTATTAAAAAACTGGCAGTTTATCACGATTGACGCCTTGCCATTTTTTATTGCAGGTTTTATCAGTGCCTTTATTTTTGCGATGATTTCGATTCGCTTCTTCTTGGCGCTTATCAATAAAATAAAGCTTGTCCCGTTTGCAATCTACCGGATCGTGCTTGCTGCTGTTATCTATATTGTATTTTTATAAGCTGGAAAAGGCTGCTTCCATTGGTAGGGAGGCAGCCTTTTTCTAGAAATAGAACAACTATGAAAAAATATCTCAATTGCTGCTAAAAATCGTTTCGCTTAAATAAAGGCCCATATTCATTCTACATATGTTATCAAAAAAATGCTGGTCAAAAAGTTACTCCTTCTGGCCAGCATTTTATTATTATACTTCTCTGCGCAGCGCTTTAAGCACATCAACCCGGGTCGCTCTTTGGGCAGGGCGATAGCCTGATAGAATTGTAACGGCGTAGCAAATGATCACACAGATAAGCGGCAGTGTAACAGGAATATAGCTGAACATAAGACCTTCTGGAAGCTCCTCGCCAAACGAGCTGCTAATAATGATCGGCAGTAGATAATTTACTATGTAGCTCAACCCGTATGAGACGATCGTGCCAATGACAGCACCCACAATGCCGATGTAACTGCTCTCCAGAAGGAAAATCCGCTTAATCGTTCCTGGATTTGCTCCGATCGCTTTCATAATCCCGATATCGGGAGCACGTTCGGTTACGGCCATTGTCATCGTATTGTATATCCCGATTGATGCTATTAAAATCGCAATCGTACCAACAAAGATGAGCCCGGCTTTAATAACGGTGAAAACCTTATTGACCTCTTTCATTTCACTCACAACTGAGTATGTTGGATAGTTTTCTTTTTTAAGAGAATCCGTGATCGCCTGGACAGCTTCAAGATTCGTAGCGTAAATTTTAACGTAGTCATAGCTTTGACTGTCCGATTCCGGGGTTTCTTCCTCACCTGGGCCCTTAATCGTCCCCCGTGGAGTGCCAGTAAACTCTTCAATCTCAGATAATGTTTTCTCTGAAATAAACACGTTTTGGTCGAACATCCATTCTCGACCCGGTTTTTTACCGATTCCAACTACGGTTAAAGGAATCATCTTTTTCTGCTCTTGTCCTTCAACATATGCCACCACGGTAAGGCTAAGTTGTTTTCCGACAAGATCCTCTTTATATTTAAATTCTTCTTTCACTCTACTTGTTTCATCATACAGTTCCTCGGATTTTGCATCTTTATTCGCCAATGATTCCACAAAATCATGCCCTACTACAACCTCATGATCCGCTTCAGGCAAACGGCCTTTTGATAGTTCAAAGCCCGCTTTAATCTCGGATGGAACATGGGTAACGATTGTTTCTGCAGATGTTTGATAGTTGCCAATTTCGTAGCTTCCTTGCTGCATCAAAACCTGTCTTCTAGTGACTGCTTTTACATTGTCGATTGACTCGAAATACTTGATATCTTTGTCTGTTAGCGGCAAAAAGACACCTTTACCTTCTTCTTTTCCCGGCACTTCGATTTCCGTGACCGCCCGATCCTCGGTCATACCTTTGATAATTGTTTTATGAAGGCCGAACCCTACTGACGCAAGCACAATTAAGAAGGCGCATCCCATTGCGGTAGCCAGTATTGTCATAAACAGTCTCGTTTTATTTTTTTTCATATTTTGGCGGACAAACCTGAACTGGTCCTTTAGTTTCATATCACGGCCCCCTCTGAAATTTGACCGTCAACAATTTCTATCGTCCGGTTCCCAATATCTGCTACTTTTTCGTCATGGGTAATGATTAAAAAGGTAATCTTCATTTCCTGATTTAATTGCTGGATAAACTTGAGCAACTCCTGCTCCGTCTCGCTATCGAGACTACCGGTCGGTTCATCTGCAAGAATCAACGGTGCGTCAACGACAAGAGCTCTGGCGATACTAACCCGCTGTTGCTGACCTCCAGATAATTCACCCGGATAGTGATCTCCATACTCTGCAAGACCGACTTTTGCGAGGACGGCCAAGGCTTTTTTACGGCGTACGCTCTCGCCCAGCCCTTTTAAAATAAGCGGCAATTCAATATTTTCATAGGCCGTCATACTCGGGATCAGCTGGAAACTTTGAAATATGAACCCAATATGATTTAACCGAAAATCGGCAAATTTCGTTTCGTTCAGGTCCGTTGCCTTTACATTATTGATCCAAATCTCACCGCTGTTCGGAGAGATGAAACCGCCGATTAAATTTAAAAGAGTTGATTTTCCGCTCCCGCTTCGCCCGACAACTGTAACAATCTCCCCTTTTTGTACCGAAAATGAGACATCCTTTAAGACCGGGATGCTCGTTTTCTTGTCCTTTTTCCCAATACGAAAAGCGTGGGACAGATTCTTTACTTCTATCATTCTATTTCCTCCTGTTCCAAAATCACTTCACCATATAGACGAACAAAATCGAATTCCCCCTACAATCTTTTTGAAATTTCTTGATTTAATGACAAAAGTCCATTTAAAAAAGGATGATTTACACGAATGTGGAAATGATAGTAACGGATAAATATTCTTTGACAGGGTATAGGACATGTACTATGATAACTAATGCCGACAAAAACTATCAGAATTGAGGGGGAATTATTTGTGAAAAAGCTTACACTTTTATTTGCACTGTTATTTAGTTTTATGCTAATCATATCCGCATGCGGAACGAATGATAATAACAATGAAGCTGATAACAATCAAGAAAATAATGCTGCTGAAGGTGATAACACAGAGGAAGATTTACTGGTGAAGGTAAAAGAGGATGGTAAATTATTGATCGGTACAGAAGGTACATACCCTCCTTTTTCATTTCATGATGACAAAGGAGAATTAACCGGCTTTGATGTTGAGTTAGCGACAGAAGTTTCGAACCGGCTCGATGTGGAACCTGTCTTTATGGAAACACAATGGGATGCGATGTTTGCCGGTCTTGATTCAAAGCGTTTTGATATGATCGCCAACCAGGTTGGAATTAAACCGGACCGCGAAGAAAAATACGATTTTTCAAAGCCTTATATTACTTCTGCAGCTGTGCTGATTACGCGCAAAGATAATACTGACATCAAGAATTTTGAAGATCTTGAAGGGAAAAAGTCGGCCCAATCGATGACAAGCAACTATGCTGAGCTTGCCAAATCGTATGGTGCAGAAATTGTTGGAGTTGAAGGCTTTAACCAGGCAATTGAGCTTTTAAATTCAAATCGTGTCGATGCTACGATCAACGACAAGCTTTCGTTTCTTGACTTTACAAATAAAAGACCGGATGCACCGATTAAAATTGCAGCAACATCTGAAGACGCAGCCCAAAGCGGTTTGATGTTCCGTAAAGGCAGCGGGACGCTTGTTGAAGAAGTAAACAACGCTTTAGATGAAATCATTGCAGATGGCACATATGAACAAATCTCCAAGAAATGGTTTGGCGAAAATGTACTTGAATAGCATTTTCCCTGATCCCGATAGAACTGAGCGCCTTATTGAAATTGCGAGGAGTTCCCTCCAGCCGCTGCTGGAGGGGGCTATTTTTAATACAATACCTTTAACGATTATCTCGTTTATTATTGGATTAATACTGGCGATATTGACAGCACTGGCGAGAATCTCAACCATAAAGCCTTTGCAAACGTTCGCCAGAGTCTATGTTTCTGCCATCAGGGGAACACCTCTGCTCGTCCAATTATTTATCATTTTCTACGGGCTGCCCACGGCTGGAATCGTGATTGACCCGTTTCCAGCTGCTGTTATAGCTTTTTCATTGAATGTTGGTGCCTACGCATCTGAAATTATCCGGGCCTCAATATTATCGGTTCCGAAGGGGCAATGGGAAGCCGGCTACTCGATCGGGATGTCTTATTCGCAAATTTTGCGGCGGATTATCCTTCCCCAGGCTTCGAGAGTATCAATCCCTCCCCTTTCAAATACATTTATTAGTCTGGTCAAAGATACTTCGCTTGCTGCGCTTATTCTCGTTACGGAAATGTTTAGGCGGGCTCAGGAAATTGCCGCGACCAACTATGAATTTCTCCTTCTTTATACAGAAGCGGCACTCATCTACTGGATTATTTGCTTCCTCCTTTCCATCGTTCAAGGAAAACTCGAGGGTCGGTTTGATCGTTATGTATCAAGATGAGACTTTTAACATGGAAGGAGAAGAACTATGATTTCTGTTAATGATTTATACAAACGCTTTGATACGCTGGAAGTTTTAAAAGGAATAGATCTTGAGGTTGAAAAAGGAAAAGTTGTCGTTGTGATTGGCCCTTCCGGTTCAGGAAAAACTACTTTGCTTCGTTGTTTAAACCTGCTGGAAACACCGACAGCCGGCACGATTGCGATTGAGGATAAAAGGATCGATTTTTCCGAGAAGCTCCAGAAAAAAAACATAGCGGCTTTTCGCAGGATGACAGGGATGGTTTTTCAAAACTATAATCTGTTCCCTCATATGACTGCTTTGGAAAATGTAATGGAAGGCCCTGTTACGGTCAAAGGACAATCCAAAGCTGAGGCGCGAAAATTGGCAGAGGCACTACTTGCCAAGGTTGGCTTAGCTGACAAATTCGGTTTCTATCCGTTCCAATTATCCGGCGGCCAGCAGCAGCGGGTCGGGATTGCGAGGGGCCTGGCGATGGAGCCGAAAGTCATGCTTTTTGATGAGCCTACTTCTGCACTTGATCCTGAGCTTGTCGGAGAAGTGTTGAAAGTCATGAAGGATCTTGCAAACGAGGGGAAAACGATGGTTGTCGTTACACATGAAATGCGCTTTGCCAGGGAAGCGGCAGACGAAGTCATTTTCATGGATGGCGGAGTAATCGTTGAACGCGGCCGACCTGAAGAAATTTTCACAAACCCACAAGAACCGCGTACAAAGCAATTCCTGAATTTAATCCAATAGGCCAAACCCCATGCTTTACATTAGCATGGGGTTTTTCGCATTAAAGAAGGCATTGTTTTCTAAAAATCAATCCAGTTCAGTTAGGGATCATTTTGGCATATTAATTTCTCTTTTTGATAAAAAGTCGTTTACCATCATGTTGCATGATTTTATATTTAAATTGGCGAAACAGAAAGTTTTCTAAATACCGGATTGAATATTCGCTGTTCATTTTTTTACCTTGCGACACATCGCTAAGCTTTTCGATTGATTTAACCAAAAAGAGATAGTCAGGACCATTTTTAAATTCTTCAACCATTTTTCTGGCTTTTTCGTTAACATAATGATCATGCTTATCCATAGGCAACACCCCAGCAATGATGGTCTGTATTTTAGTTACCTTTATTCCCTTTTATATTTTAGATAAACATCTGCTCTATTTTTAAAAAATATAAAGAACCCGGTTCTTAAGCAATTCCGGACCGCTGTAAACGGATGTCGAGGATCATATTGCCAAACGGAATGAAAGCAACGGCGACCGCACTGGCCACCCAAACAAACGACCAGCGAATTTTAAAGGTTGTATAAGCGATAATCAAAACATAAGCAATAAAGAAAAAACCATGAAGTGCTCCGACAACACTGACCACTTCAGGAATCCCTGCAAAGTATTTAAGTGGCATTGCAATAAATAAAAGTATCAACAATGAAGCACCTTCTATAAAGCCCATCAGCCTGAAGCGTCCGATCGGAGTTTTAAGCATATATCTTCCCTCCGCTTTTTAATCATATTTCTTGTGCAGCAGAAACATAATATATTCACTATGTATACATTAGAATAATTTAGAAAAAAATTCAATGTTGGCTTTAAAAAATTTTAAATTCGGAGTAGCAAGAAAAACAATAGTCTGCATACTCGTTTGGATTTTGGAACGAACAGGTTGCCATTCCAAGTGCCCTGGCAGGAATTAAGTCCGTTTCCTGATCTCCGATTGCAAGTTGAATTCCATACCGTTTCTGTAGATACTCATAGGCATCAATATCGGGCTTTGGTGAATATCCATCATCTTCGGGACAAATTACTTCCATAAAAAAAGGTGAAGGTCCCAGTAATCAAGCAATGCTTCAGTTGATCGCCGGTTCCTGTGCGTGACAAGAACATTAAGGTCCGCACGCAACAGGACCTTGGACAAAAGGAAAGAGCGGTTTCCGATCATGGGCAAATGTCCGTTCAATGTCACGGAATTCAGTGATTTTATAGGCAGGCACACCATAATCAGAGTAAGCTGTTCCATATTTTAAACGCGGCAGCACATCTTCCCGGTCTAAATCCTTTCCTGACACCTGGATGAATGCTTCAACAAGTGTCGGCCATGAATCGATGATTGTTCCGTCCAAATCCCATAACACTTTCATTTCTGCTTCCTCCTTTGCTCCACTCATGGTTCTATAAGGCTTGGGGGTTTCCGTGACGTTAACATTCATTTCTATTATAACCATAGGAAGATACCAAGAAAAGAAAATAATAGCTAGTCCGAGACAGCACATACCATTGCAATCAATTGATTACCAACATCCACCAATAAAGATTATGTCCTATTCCCTATTCAATTGGCCTCTCATTCTCTTATAATGGTATATAGATTCATGAAGGAGCTGAAGTGATTGAAATCTAATTCAAAGTTCAAACATAAAATTATTCCGCTCATCGCAGCGGTTATTGTTATAGTATCAGCATGTATTTGGATTATTCATGAGCCGGGTAAATTTACTGCTGTCCCTTTTTCCTCTATGGAAAAGATGATCCAACAACAGAACGGGAAGACGGTAACTTTGCACGAAGAGGCAAACGGCACATTAGAATTGACAACGGACAACGGGAAGTTTGTTTCGCAAATCCCGCCCGGAAGCCAAATGGCTACAAAGCTTGTTGAAAACTACAATGTTCAATATAGTTATTCTGCCGGCAGCGGCTATGGAAGTCTACTAATGGGCGGTCTGGTCATCTTGCTGGTTGCTACAGCGATCATTTTACAGAAAAAAGGAAGCTTTAGTGCCACAAAAACGAACAAACAAAGTGTGACGAAAGCACGACCTCTTCCTTCCATCTCATTGAATGATGTCGGTGGTCTTCAGGATGAAATGAAAGAAGAAATCATCCAGACCCTCACAATATTAAAAGACTCGGATCGTTCTGCCAAAATTGGCATAAAGCCTCCAAAGGGAATCCTGCTGTACGGACCTCCCGGCACAGGCAAAACACTGCTTGCACAGGCGATTGCCCATGAACTCGGGGCAGCCTTCTTCTCAGCAAGCGGTTCCAGCTTCAATGAAATGTTTGTAGGTGTTGGTGCTTCCCGCGTTCGCAGCTTATTCCAAAACGCCCGCAAGCAGTCTCCCGCTGTTATATTCATAGACGAAGTGGATGCTCTTGCAGGTAAAAGAAAGCCCCACGGCGGTGAGGAAAGCGAGAAAACTTTAACTGAATTGCTCGTCCAGCTTGATGGCGGGCACTCCAATGATGGAATTTTATTTATTGCAGCAACCAACAGGAAGGATATGTTGGATGAAGCATTTCTCCGACCAGGCCGGATCGATTTTTCCTTCCATGTGCCGCTTCCTGATACAAAAGGACGCCGGGAGATTATCGACATCCATACGAAAGGGAAAAAACTTGCTGCTGACGTAATGGCATCTTTGAATGAGCTTTCTGAGAGCACATCAGGCTTTTCCGGTGCCGAATTGGAATCACTTTTTGAAACAGCAAGCAGGCGGGCTGTTCGTAACGGACAGGATTCGATCAAAAAAAATGATCTGGATTACGCTTTAGACCGAACGATTCTTGGCAGCACGTCACGGACATTACAGGATGCTGAAACGAAACGGCGTGTCGCTATTCATGAAGCTGGACATGCTCTTGTTGCCGCTTTAACAAAACCTGGCTCTGTCAGAAAAGCAACCATAATCCCGCGTGGAGATGCGCTTGGTTATGTGGCACCAATTCCAAAAGAGCTTCATCTGTCTACTACAAGCGAGCTTTTGGATCAAATCGCAATGATCCTCGCCGGCGGTTTGGCAGAAAGATTGCATTTAGGCGAGCATAGCATTGGGGTCAGCGGCGATGTCAAACAAGCGAAGCACATGATCGAGCAAATGGTTGACACCGGCTTGCTTCAGGAAGGTTTCTCGTTAACCTTTAATAAAGGGGAAAAAGAAGCGAAAATGCAAGCATTATTTGACGACGCCCTTGAAAAATCACAAACTTTAATCAAAGCACATGATTTCCAATTTCGTAATTTAGTAGCAGCCCTTCTCAAACAAGAGACACTCGAAGGCTATGAAATTGAGAGAATTATTACCGAAAGAGAAGTTATTAACAGTGACGAATTATTAAATGTCTAACAATCGGTCCCTGCCCGGGATCGGTTTTTTTGTGCGTTATATGTACAAGCGTGAACAATTATTATTAATACCGATATCGAGAAAATCTTGTTTTATGCTGGACCGAGAATTTTTTACCATCAATAATTCAATCCTTTCTTTTTTGCATTATCGTTTAATTTATATATAATGAATGCAAATATACGTTTGAGAGGAAGCAGGCAATTGGAAAACAAACCTTTAGAAATCGATGCAGGCGGATTAAATTTTCAATGGGATCTTGAGAATGGAACCTTTTTATTCGAAAAGGACGATGCAGTCCTATTTTGGATTTCGTCGGCAATGAAAACTTTTTTTGATGCAATTGAAGAAGTTTCTGGCGATGATGCAGCAAATCTTGTGATTCAAGCTGCGGGCTTTCGACAGGGAATCGTTGTTGGTGAATATTTCCAGAGTATGTCTTTACGTATAGAAGCAATCGTTTCAGCACTCACAAATACATATGCTTCTGCAGGCTGGGGCCGAATTGTTGTAGACGAAATTAGTGAAACCGACAAGACGGCTGTTATTCGAATGAAAAACTCATGGGAATATAAAATTAATAAAGCCCAGGAAAAGACCCGTGCCGGATCTTTTCTTCCCAGCCATTTTGCAGGCTTGCTGTCTGGTCTGTTTGGCGAGAATATCGGCTATAACATTCTCCAGAGCCAAATTGAGGGCGATGATTTTTGCAAGTTTGAATACTTCCCTTCTACCGTCACTGTTGACCAAAATATTCACCAACTTGCGAGAAGACGAGAAACAGAAGAGATTGAAAAGCTGGAAAAACTTGTTGAAGAACGAACAAAAAATTTAACGGATTTAATTAGCGATATTTCTTCACCGATTATTCCGGTCTTGGAGGAAATTGTCGTTGTTCCCCTGCTCGGTCAATATGATGATCTTCGTTCCGATGAGCTAATTGAAAAAACACTGCACCGCCTCCCCCATTACCAGGCAAAATATTTGGTTCTTGATTTGACGGCTTTACATCAAAGCTTGAATAATTATGCGATTGATTTAATCGTTAAACTTGCAGCTGCTGCCAGGTTGATTGGAACAGAGACGATTTTGGTCGGTATGTCTGCGGAGATCAGCATGCAAATTACGGAAGTAAAAGTGAAATTAAGCCAATACCATTGTTTTCAGACTTTGCAGCACGGCATTTACTATGCCCTATCACAACAAGGAAGAAGAATATTATAAAAGATCAGTGCCGGCTTTTAGTCGGCTCTGCTTTTTGGTGAGTGTAAGGGAACAATTAATAAGAAAAGCATAAAGCCATCATAGTTGTTATGCTTTTTGGTTAAATTTGTTAAGAAACATCAGAGAAACTGGATTCACTTTTTCTGGCTTTGATCCATGCCCTTGTCACCGAAATTAATTTAGAAAAGTGCTCAGCATCGGAAAATGTATGATTGGCACCGCTGATTTCTTTCCTTTGACATGTTCCTTTCCCTCTTTTAGAAAAAGCTTTTTCGTAGAGACGGCAATACTCTACCGGAATTTCATCATCATTGGTTCCGTGAATAAGCAGTACATTTCCGGTCAATTCCCGCGCCACGGTTAACGGCTTATACTTTTCCAAAGAGTTAAAAAAGTTATCTGTCAGGTAATAACCCAAATAGTCTACATGGCAAGATTTTGACAACTCCTGCAATCTCTCTTTCCCGACAATCATTTTAATATCAATGTCCGGATTTGCGACTGCTGACCAAAGAATCAGGTTACGAACTCTTGCATCCCCTGCTGCGGTCAACAAGGCCACCGCCCCTCCAAGACTGTGCCCCAATAAAAACACTTCTTCCACAATGAGGGCGTTCTGCTCAAAAGCATAATCAATAACTGCTTCTGTTTGCTCAATCAGCTCACACAAACCATTTTTTCCATATTCACCAGAGCTTTCTCCACATCCAGCATAATCAAATCGCAGCACGGCACATTGATCAAGATTTAAATGTTGAGCCGTTTTAACAAACAGACGATCGACACCGATCCTGCTCCCGGTAAACCCATGGCAAATGATGACGAGTGGATAGGAAGCCCCTTGCTGAAATGATACGGGAAAATCAATCGAAGCAGCAAGCATTTGATTCTTCCATGGTATATTTATGTGACCGATCATAAATCCTCTTCCTCTCATTCAAAAATTTTTACATTCATAATTCTTTCATATTCCTCCGTGAGGTCATCGAGCGATAATTCAAACAGTTGGCGGTCCCCTTTTTTATAAATGCCGAGGTCCAGCAGCTTGGCGATGAAAATTTCCTTTTCCAGTTCGGCAGAACAATCTATTTTTTTCACTTTATACTTGCTCCTATTCTCATTTATTCCGATTGGTTTAGTGGGTTTTTGGTAAAATAAAAACCCCTTCCTATCGTCCATTCCGTAACAATAAGAAGAGGTTGGCGTTATATCCAATCCTGTCTTATCTGCCAAGCATAACGCTTGTTGGAATTGGCACAGTGCTCTTTAAGAGTCTGCTGCCGAGGTATCAAAGGGCCAAATCCCTCCACCTCTCTGGATAAGAAGTAAACATATGCGGTTATATTGTCATTTACTATATATGAAACGAGATTAATTGTCAATTTTTTAATGTGACAAAACCAGAATTTGGGCAACGCTTATCAAGAGAATGGGTCATCCATATATTCTCAATAACAAAACCGTTTTTCCTTTTATGAAATCAATTCTGTCATTAAAAATCAAAATTGTCTGGATCTGCTCCGACGCGACGGTTTTCATTTAACGAGTTTATCTTTTCCATATCGTCCCGTGAAAGTTCGAAATCGAAAATGTTCGCATTTTCGATGATCCGATTTTCATTGATTGATTTAGGAATCGTAACTATTTCTCTCTGCAAATCCCAGCGAAGAATGACTTGTGCAGGTGATTTATGGTATTTAGCGCCAATTTCCTTCAGGGCATTGTTATTGAGCAATTCACCTTGTGCCAATGGTGACCATGCTTCCATTTGGATGCCTTGATTTTTGCAAAACTCATGCAGCTCAATTTGTGCAAGCAATGGATGCAGCTCAACCTGATTGACCATCGGTTTAATTTCTGCATCTGCAAGAAGATCCTGTAGGTGGTGGATATGAAAATTACTTACGCCAATTGCGCGAACTCTTCCATCTTTATAAAGCTGCTCGAGAGCTCTCCAGGTTTCTTTATACTTCCCTTTGACCGGCCAGTGAATAAGATACAGATCTACATAGTCAAGCTCCAGCTTCTTTAAACTCGTTTCAAATGCATTTAGCGCAGAATCAAAGCCTTGGTCCGCGTTCCAAACTTTTGTCGTCACAAACAACTCTTCGCGGGGAACGCCCGATTCTTTGATTGCCTGGCCGACTCCTTCTTCATTTTTATAAACTGCAGCAGTATCAACGCTCCGGTAACCCGCTTTTAACGCGGCCTTGACCGACTCGATGACTTCTTGACCCTCTTTGACTTTAAATACACCGAATCCGAACCATGGCATCTTTACTCCATTATGTAACGTAGTCGTATCTGTCAGGCTTCTCATACTTTTTTCCTCCTTATAAAAATTTCCATTTCATTTTCTCATATCTCATTCGAATTATGAAATAATTTGCTCGTTTTAGGAAAAAATTAAAAACCCATGCAGGGACACCGACACGGGCAGAAATTATATAAATTTAGAAGGTTTGCACTGCATGAGTGGCCACTGGATTTGTTTCTTTCCGTTTTACTTCATCGATTTTATGTACAAACATTTGAAATACTTTTCTTTTTTCGTCAAGTTCACGCATATAATCCTTCAATTCCTGGTATTTTTCTTCAAAAGGCTTATGGTATAGCTGGCGGATATGATTAATAATCTCATCATTAACCGTCGATTGAATCACTTGTTTTGTAATGCCGTATTTATATGAATACACCTTGAGATCTTGCTTTACTTCTTCATACTCTTTTTCTACGGCATCAAGCACTTCAGAAATTTCTTCTTTCCACTCATCAAGCGATTTTTGCAAATATGATTCCATAAATACCTCCAAGTTCTGCTATTAGTATTCATAGTTTAGCGGATTTATTTTACAAGCTGTTAACGATAACGTTACATTGATGTTTCATGTGGATTTTTGTTTTCCCCGAGTAGTGATCGACTTAAAACTAGCAACAGCAGGAAGTGGGTATAATGAACCGGATATTAAGCGAACCCCATTTAATAACAGGACTTTCTTTGGGAAGACATCGTAACAAATTTGGTCTGCTCACCCTCTCAAACCAAAAAAGATCCGGTTCAAAAAATCTGACCGGATCCTAAAAGAATATATTATAGAAGAAACCCGACTTAGTCGACACTCATTTCTAATTCTTCTACTCTTTTTTCAACATACTTTCTATCTTTCTGGGCATGGAAGGTGTCTGCCTTTTCTAGAATCACACCTGTATTGTATTCAGGAATTTGCGAGTACTTTTCATATACACCCTTTGGAAGAAGAACATTTCCTTCCGGCCAATAGACCGCGATATTGCCGGATTTGATATCTTCAAATTTGGCTCGTCCTTGATAGGTGCCAAACTGGTTATACGCAACAACTGTATCACCTTCATTAATCCGCAATTTTGCTGCATCTTCTGCGTTCATAACGATGTCATAACGGTCAGCCCCGTTGAATGAATCTTTGTCGCTATAAACCATTGAGTTGAACTGTTTACCACGGCGTGATGTTACATAGAAATGGCCTTCCGTTTTGCGGAGTTCTGGAATTTCGATCGACAAAAGATTTCCTTTTCCGTTTGGAGTCGGAAATAATCCATCTTCACACAGCCACGCACCGCCCCATTGAAAAACGTCACCGCGATTTTCCAAATGCTGAATTCCGTCATAATACGGATTAGCTTCAGCAATTTCCGCACGAATTTCTTCAGCATTATTGAAATGGATGAGATGCTTTTTCTCAGGAAACACTCTTGAAGCAAGATCAACATAAATTTCCCACTCTGCCCGAGCTTCTTCAATACGCGGCCCGTCAATTTCTGAACTAAAGTAAACCATTCGTTCAGTACTTGTTGAAGTTCCTCCGCCCGGCTGTTCGTAGCGGGTCATCGCCGGCAGCACAATCACTTCATCCTGCGCGTCAACAAGTGTAGAAGTGTTAAAGATAATGTCCTGATGGACACGTAATTCAACATTCTCTAATACTTGTTTCATAAAATTCGGATCAGGCATCGTTTCAAGGAAGTTGCCTCCGCTTGTAAAGAATAGTTTCACCTTGCGTTCATGGTCGTCCGGGAGCATGATATTTTCAAGCGTCTGCCCGACTGTATCCCCCTGCCAACGCGGAATCGGGAATTTCCAGACCTTTTCAACTCTTTCAATGTTTTGCTCGTCAAAGTCTCCGCCCGGCATAACAAACGGATCGGCGCCCATTTCTCCTGATCCCTGCACACCGCTATGCCCGCGGATTGGCATAACACCACAATACTTTTTACCGATAAAGCCGCGAAGCATTGCAAGGTTTGCTACTTGTGAAATATTATCGGTTGCGAAGCGATGCTGGGTTAAGCCCATGCTCCACACAAAGACAGCGGATTTTGATCCGGCAAGTAATTCTGCAAATTCAAGCATTCTTTCCCGGGTTACACCAGACGATTTCTCGAGCTGCTCCCAGTCCTGGATTTTTAAATGATCTTTTAGCTCATTGTAACCATTTGTATGTTCATTGACGAATGCATGGTCAATAGCTGAGCCCGGCTGTTTTTCCTCCATTTCAAACCAATGCTTCATGACGCCATTCATAAAGGCGATATCGCCGCCGATGTTGACCTGGTAAACATCATCGACAATTTTTGTTCCAAATACAGCACTTTCAGCAATTGACGGAATCCAGTATTTCTCCATTGCTGGTTCGCGATATGGATTGATCGTTATAATTTTTGTACCGGCTTTCTTCGCCGCATACATATATTTCGTTGAGACCGGCTGATTGTTCGCTGCAACGGATCCCCAGAACACCAATACATCGGTTCCGATCCAATCTTTATAATTACAGCTGGATGCACCGATTCCCATTGATCGCTTTAAAGCCGTCTTACTTGGAGAGTGACAAATCCGTGAAGCGTTATCGATATTATTTGTACCCAGGAAACGCGCTGTTTTGGCAGCTGTATAGTAAACTTCATTCGTAATACCACGAGCGGTTAAATAAAAAGCAAGCTGCTTTGGATCAATGCTTTTGATTTTCTCAGCAATCCGGTCGAGTGCCTCATCCCAAGAAAGTCTGGTGAACTTTTTCTCTCCTTTTTTACGGGAAAGCGGGTATGGAATCCGGCCCAATTTTCGCAGTTGCGTGCTGTCAAGCTGTTGCATCTTCTCGACATCTTCAAGCCACGTCGGATCAATCGCTGACATCGTGTTGAGGCGAAGGACATTCAGTCTTGTTGTGCATAGATGCGGCCCGGTCAGCGTCTGGTCATATAATCCGGAAACGCCAAGCGCACAACCATCGCACACACCCTGTGTTAAAATTCGGTATGCGTAGGGAAGATTGTCTTTGTTATCCCAAACAACCTTCATCGTATCCTTAATATGGTGAGGCTTCACTTTACCCAGCCCCATCGGTGCAAGTCCTGCCCATAATGCCGGTTTTGGTCTAGTATCTAATTTTATCGGTCCAGTATGCTTTGTTTTCCCCATTTTTCCATAACTCCTTTGTAGAAAATAAAAACCACCATACACGTGAAGCTCCGAGTGTACGGTGGTTAGTCTTTAGCAGGTTCGCTACCAAGTGCCAACTCCCAATAAGCAAAAGTTGTTTTATATGACTGAATTTCATAAAGCAATTCTTTAATTGAAAAACGAACATTGACTTAAAATTAAGATAGTATGATTCGTTGCTACGGTATACTTCTGAATATATAGAATTCATTCGTTTTTTGGTTTAGCTCATTATATTGTGAAATTGACTCATGTACAAAACTTTTTTTCGATGTCCTGGTCAAAGACAAACACCGACATTCCAAAGTCCCGATCGATGTCAATATCGACAAACAAGTCGATCAGTTTGCTCTGGAGAAATTCTTCCATTTCAACAGGCGTGTTTTTCTTATACATTTGTTTAACCATTTCTGTTCTTGCAGCACGAAGCATTTGTTTTCCTTCGTCAGCACTGGCAATAAATTTTTCAACCGGGGACAAATTGCCCTCCATCTCGCAAATTGCCCAGTTTTTACAAAACTTGGTCGTCACTTTACCTGGACCTTTTCCCATATGCTTTTTCCGAAAGGAACGTACTAAGTTGCTGAATTCTGCCTCATACTTATTCATTGCATTTCAATCCTTCATTACAATCTTTTCTTGTTAATCACTATGCAAACAGTGTCATCTAATGATATCGCTTTATAAGTTAATCAATTATTTGCTATATTGTCAACTTGCTGCTTTTACGCTGCTGCTGTTTTGCTTTTCGCTTAACTTCTTGATATCGATGCGAATCAATAATGAAACGGCTAATGCGACCACGAATAAAGCAGTAAACACCAATAAACTTTGCGAATAACTTCCAGTTGTTTCACGTACCTTGGAAGCAAACATTGGTCCGACTAGTCCTGCTGCAGCCCAAGCCGTTAAAATATAGCCATGGATTGCCCCAAGCTGTTTTGTTCCAAACAAGTCGCCAATATAGGCCGGGATGGCAGCAAAACCTCCGCCATAACATGTATATATGATCGCCAGTAAAATCTGGAACATGACTGGATTGTCAGTCATCGTCACTAACGGGAACGCTATAACTTGAATTAAGAAAAAAGCGGTGTACGTATTCGGACGGCCAATATAATCCGAAATTGATGCCCAGCCAATTCTGCCGAAACCATTAAATGCTCCGAGCACTCCCACAAGGGCTGCAGCAGCAGCTGCGCTTAGGCCAACGCTTTCCTGTGCCAGCGGTGATGCGGAAGAAATGATCGCAATTCCACACGTAATATTAATAAACAGCATAATCCATATGTAATAAAATCTTCTTGTCTTAATCGCTTCATTAGCTGTCAGTTGCGATAAATCCCTCTTTACAGCAGCCGCGCCAGATTTCATTTTCTCCTCAAAGCCTGCCGGCATCCAGCCTTGCTTTGGTGGAGCCAGGTAAAGAGACGAAGAAATCATGATGACAAAGTAGGAAATTCCCAGGATGTAAAAAGTATTGGCAATTCCAACTGCCTCAATTAACTTTTGCATAATCGGGCTGCTGATTAATGACGCAAACCCAAAACCCATAATCGCAAGGCCAGTCGCCAAACCTCTTCTGTCAGGGAACCATTTGACCAATGTAGACACAGGAGCGATATAACCAACTCCAAGCCCGATTCCACCTAACACCCCATAGAAAAGATACAACAAAGGCAACGATTCTAAATTAATCGCGAGCCCTGAGCCGGTAACACCGACACCAAAAAAGACTGCTGCAAGGATTCCTGCCTTTCTTGGTCCGTATTTTTCAACGAAATGTCCCAAAAAAGCGGCAGACAAGCCTAAAAATAGAATCGCCAGGCTGAATGTTAAACTGATGTCTGTTAAGTCCCAACCAAATTCACTTGCCAGTGGCTTCGTAAAAACACTCCATGCATAAACAGAACCGATTGAAATATGAATTCCCACTGCTGAAGCGGCAATAAGCCATCTGTTTTTTGTTTTTTCCATTCTCTACACTCCCCTTTTTTCAAAAACTCATTAAAAAACCGTCAAACCTCCCCTATTAATGGGAAAAGATCCGACGGTTAGCTGCCAACAGGTTACGCTGCTGCATACCAACAGTAAATCGCTTTCAAAACTTTGCTTCATTTTAACTCGTAAACAGGTTCGCTATCCCGAGATTAAAATGTTACAAATTGGTGAACTTTTAGTAAATTTTATCATTTAATTTTAATTTTCACAACTGCTTTTTTTCATTTTCACTATGGGTATAGTAATAATACTTGCATTTTAGATTTTCTTAGTGCTAATATTTTGGGTAATTCAGTTATCCTCGTCAGGTGGGTGTAAAAATGGAAACTCAAATCAGGAGTAATAATAAAATTTTAAAGTTTGAAAATGGCAGCTTGCAAGAAAAAGAGGATCAAATCGTCACGGAATTCCCTTTGACAGTTATGCTCAATGGCTCCGAATTCGCAACAATGGTCTGTACTCCGAAAAACTTGGAAGAGCTTATTTTCGGCTTTTTAGCGTCAGAAGGAGTTATCCGTTTTCACGATGATGTCAAAGAACTGCACATCGACGAAAGCAAAGGTTTTGCTTATGTCGAAACAGCAAAAGAGATACCTGTAAGCCAGCAATTTTTTTCGAAAAGATTTATCGGCTCCTGCTGCGGAAAAAGCAGACAGTTTTATTTTTATAATGATGCAAAAACAGCTAAAACTTCTACATCAAAAATTACCTTGACGCCACAACAGTGTATTCTGTTCATGAAAGCGCTTCAGGATAATAGTGTTGTTTTCCAGGAAACTGGCGGAGTTCACAATGCAGCCCTGTTTTCACCAGATGGTATGATTGTTAACCGAACGGATATCGGCCGGCATAATGCATTGGATAAAATCCTTGGGTATTGTGTGCAAAATCGAATACCGGTGCAAGATAAAATTATCGCTTTTAGCGGAAGAATTTCATCTGAAGTACTGTTAAAGGCGGCAAAAATCGGAGTAGGAATCATTTTGTCAAAGTCGGCGCCTACTGATCTTGCCATTAAATTAGCAGACGATTTAAACATCACGGCAGTCGGATTTATTAGAGGCAATTCCTTTAATGTATACTCTCATACAGAAAGAATCATCGCGACCAGGGCATCAAGAGAGGATGTAAAATAATTTATGGAGAAAAAACTTCTGCAGGACCAGCTGCGACGTCCATTGCGGGATCTGCGCATTTCTGTGACGGATCGCTGCAACTTTCGGTGTACGTATTGCATGCCAGCGGAAATCTTTGGACCGGACTTCCCTTTCTTACCCAAGGACCAGTTGCTTTCTTTTGAGGAAATTACGCGGCTGGTCGATATTTTTTCAGGTGCATTTGGGATTAAGAAAATCCGGATTACCGGCGGTGAACCATTAATGAGAAAAGACCTGCCGGCGCTGATTGAAAAGATCTTCCAGATCGATGGAATCAATGACATCGCAATGACGACAAATGGCGTACTTTTAAGCAAGTATGCCGGGCAGCTCAAGCAAGCAGGCTTACAACGTGTTTCCGTCAGCCTTGACTCATTAAATGATGATTTGTTTGCGAAAATAAACGGCAGAGGAGTCAAAGTTGATGCTGTATTAAAAGGGATTGATGCAGCGGCAAAAGCAGGGCTGAAGGTTAAAATTAACATGGTTGTCCAAAAAGGCGTCAATGAGCATGAGGTCGTTCCAATGGCACAGTTTTTTAAAGATGAAGGCCATATTTTGCGCTTTATCGAATTCATGGATGTCGGAAATACAAACAAATGGAACATGGAAAAGGTATATTCAAGGCGGGAAATTCTTGAAGATATCTCTCATGTATTACCTTTTGAGCAGATATCACCGAATTACAGCGGCGAAGTAGCGGCAAGATTTCGTTATCTTGGAGCAGACAGTGAATTTGGGATTATATCATCCGTTACGGAAGCGTTTTGCTCAACCTGCAACCGCGCCCGTCTGTCAGCCGAAGGCAAACTTTACACATGCCTGTTTTCAGGAGACGGTCACGATTTGCGCACCCCTCTTCGCGCAAACAAATCGAATGACGAACTTGCGCAGATTGTCACAGGTATATGGGAAAATCGCCATGACCGTTATTCTGAAATGCGCGATAAAAATCCAGAGAGAAATGTCAGCAGAAAAAAAGTCGAAATGTCACATATTGGTGGCTAACAATTAAAAATCCCCTCCAGGGGATTTTTTTTCAAATTGTGTTTGCTATTGCTGGTCAAAATTAAATTCACTCATTGAATCCATATGTGTGGCAATCAGCGCGATAATCGTATTAGCTTCTTCTTTGCTGAAAATAAAGTTGGATTCATCCTTAATCAGGTCATCATCTTCAGTCCAGATTCGGTTTACGCGGCGAAGGACGCCATCACCTGTCTCTTCAACGACCCCAAATTGATAGGTGACCTCAACTTCATCTTCATGCATAAATGCTGTGACCTCAGGGGTTTTCCATTCGACATCAATTTGATTGATGATATCCCCGTCCGGCTCTGCTTCCGCCATATAGTATTCCTCTTCTTCCCCGGCAAAATCGTCTGCAGGTTCATAATCACCAATGATATCGTCATCGCCGTTCATGTAGTCATGAAAGCTTTCATGTACTGCGTCAGTAATATCCTCAATATCAGCGAGAATCGTTTTTGAATTTTGTGCTGTCTCAATGTCAAAGGTGTCCATATAAAACTCGTCATTGTGCGGGTCAAATGAAAGTGTGCAAAAATAATCGCGGTCATCGTCAGTTGTCTCGACATAAAATTCAATTCGCGGATGACGTGCTCCTCTGTCAATCGACATGTGGCCGAGCTGGTCGTATTTATCACACAATGACTCAAGATGATCCTGAAGCTCCCCAGTTACTCGATCAAACCATTCCAATCCCATCATGATCCCTTCTTTCCATCGTAATCGCTAATATTATTACCATGACTGCGGATAATCATCATGGGATTTTCGACCATTTGAACATTTCTGGGCGGCAGCCGAATATTCAACACTGCTTGTAAAGCTGCTGGACTCTTTCCAAATCCCTTAACAGTAATTTCGTTTCAAATTGTGTTAACATGACAGGGATTTGGTCGTATAACGTCACAATTTGGCCATCCTCTTCGTTTTCATGCAACTTTAAATAACGGTACAGCATCGAAATTTGTTGTTCGTTTAACACTGACAAGGTGGATAAGTTTTTCACTTTTTGAACGGAAAAATGGTTGTGAACGTGATCGAATTCACCTGAGATTATCTGTCCACTAATAGGCTGCATACTCACACCTCTTTTACAGTCTTTTAGGTTAGGATTTCCCCATTATTCCTTTAATATCCTCTTGTGGATTTTTTCATCATGCTTATCGGTTATGGAATGTTAATTGCAATCAAAAACCCCTGAATATTCAAGGGTTTCACAAAATTATTCAAATCTGTTTTTGCCGGACCTTCCACTAAAGGCCTGAAACTGTTCTTTAAGTTTTTGACGGGATTTCTTATCTCGTAAAAGAAATGCTGTCCCTAACGCTATCGTTGTCATCATCAATTTTTTTCCTGCCATCAATTATCCCTCCTAGCCGTTTCTATATAAAATTCCCTTTCCAAATGGTTTTAAACTTTTGCGTGGCATTTGTATGTTAAATCAGTATATTCTTACGCTCAATAGAGACGATAGAGAAAGTATCGGTTTAGGCGTGCAAAGCAGTAATTTCTTCGTTTATGCCTTCTTTTTTGAGGACAGGCAATATGATTTCAATGGTGGTGCCTTGATTTACTTTACTCGTAATGTTCAATTCGCCATGATGCGTTTCGACAATTTTATAACAGGTCATTAAGCCGAGGCCTGTACCTTTTTCCTTCGTCGTGTAAAAAGGTTCTCCCAATGTTGGGATCCGCTCTTCAGGAATTCCGACGCCGTGATCAATAAAAAGAATCGAAACCTTCCTATCTTCCTTTTTTTTAACTATTAAATCTATCGTTCCACCCATTGGCATCGCTTCTATACCATTTTTTAAAATATTGATAAAAAGCTGCTTCAATTGATTTTCTTCACAGGAGATGTTTGGAATATCCGCACCAAACTCAACACAAATTTCAACATTATTTAATATCGATTGTGTGTTAATCAGCATCACGACATCTTCTATTACATTTTTTAAATTTTTCTCCTGAAAATTAATTAAAGTCGGCTTAGCCAGAACTAAAAATTCCCCGACAATTAAATTAATTCGTTCTAACTCGGCTAAAACGATTTCAAAATACTCTTCCTGGCTGTTGTTGGAACGAAACAATTGGATAAATCCTTTAATAGAAGTGAGCGGGTTGCGAATTTCATGGGCTATCCCTGCCGCCATTTGTCCGACAAGTGCGAGTTTTTCAGACTTTTCTAATAGGCGTTCTGTTTTTTCTTTCCGATCCGTTATATCCTTGCCGATCGATAAAACAGCTTCCTTGCCCTCAAACAAAATATAGAGGGATGACTCTTCGAAAAAAATCGATTTTCCATCCAACCTTGTTACTCTATGCTCAAAATTAATTAACGGCTTTTTTTCCTTGTAAACTTGTTCGATACGCTCTTTTACCAGGTCGTCCTCTTCCCTTGGAAGAAAATCAAAAATGGACCGGCCAATTAACTCCTCTTTGTTTTTGGCAGCAGCCATTACCTCAGCAGCTTTATTTACATAAAGGATTATGCCATGGTGATGTATAATCACACACTCTGGAAGTGATTCAATCAATTGCTTGTAGCTTTCTTCGCTTTCTCTTCTTTCCTTTGCATAAAATTTCACTTTATCTAAGTGCCAGCCGACAAACCAGGCTATTGCCGTCGCAAGGATAAAATCAATTGCCTCTTTTTCAATGGGGTCATTAAAAATAACAAATTGGATTAACGTGAATGCAATCGAGATGCTGACAAGCGCGATTTGTCCTGTTTTTTTCACAGAAAATTCCTCCCGCACAAATTTTTTCGCAAACTCAAAGTTATGTACAGTCTTGATCAAAGCATTTCTTGGTTATTTTAAAATAATATGAATTTTCTGACTTCCAACATATTTTAATAGGTTGATTTTATTTTTCAATGAACGATTTAAAATACCATCATAATCGCTTTTTTATTGTTACGATTTCATACATGCCCACACCATAATTTTAACATAAGTCAATAATGTCGGTTATGATTCCTGTAGCCGATAAAACGTTAACTATTTTTTATTTTCAGTTGACATATCTAAACCAATTCCCTTATTCTTTAATGTATAATTTTGTTTTTTTGGAGGAACTATGATGAACAAGAAACTACGTGCTCTTGATATTACGCTGGTGGGGATGTTTGTAGCGATGATGGCTGTCGGAGCGAATATTACGTCAATCGTCCCTTTTATGGAGGTTGGTGGCGTCCCGATCACATTACAAACATTTATTGCAATACTGGCCGGGGCGATTCTCGGCAGTCGCTTAGGAGCGCTGTCGATGGCGGTTTATGCGTTTGTTGGCTTAGTTGGTGTACCTGTGTTCGCACAGTTTGGAGCAGGATTTTCAACTATTTTCAGCCCTACTTTTGGATTTATTCTCTCCTATATACTTACGGCATATGTGATCGGCGTCCTCGTTCGTAAAAATAAAAGTGTCGCAATGTTCGTAACCGCAGCACTACTTGGAATGGCGATTAATTATATGTTCGGGACGAATTGGATGTATGCCGCTTACAAGATTTGGTTCGCCGCGCCAGAAGGATTTACCTACAAGATGGCCTGGCTCTGGATGGTTGTCCCCCTTCCGAAGGATATCATTCTGTCAGTAGTCGCCGGTTTGATAGCCCATCGTCTTGAAATAACTGTTTTATCAAAAGGGCAGTTTAAGAATTTAAATAGAGTCGCTTAATTTAAAGACAATGGTTGAAAGTTTTCATCCATTGTCTTTTATTGGTTTCGGATAGTTGCCTCTAGTGAAGAAACTGGATCAACGATCCGCCGATTGCTCCCGTTAAGACGATGATCCATGGCGGAAGCTTCCAATACACCAGCATGCTGAAAAGGATAGCAGCAAACGCAAAGTCAATTGGTGCGAGTATCGAACTCGTCCAAATCGGATCATAAAAAGCAGCAATCAAAATCCCGACAACCGCTGCGTTGACCCCCATTAAAGCGCCCCTGATTTTCGGGTTACGCCTAAGTGTATCCCAAAAAGGAAGTGTTCCGAATATCAGCAGAAATGCCGGCAGGAAAATTGCTATAGTGGCGAGCAGTCCACCCTGCCATCCGTTTATTACGGCACCAATGTAAGCCGCAAAAGTGAACAACGGGCCGGGAACAGCCTGTGCTGCACCATAACCGGCAAGAAAAGCTTCTTCGCTTATATAGCCGGACGGAACTAATTCCCGTTCAAGCAATGGCAGAACCACATGACCTCCTCCAAAAACAAGCGATCCTGCGCGGTAAAAGCTGTCAAACATGGCTACCCAATTTGAAGAGTTTGCTTCCCTGGCTAAAGGCAAAATAAGCAATAGTCCGAAAAACAATAACAAACAAAGAATCGCAAAGCGGCGCGAAATTGGAACCCGGAAATTTGCTTTAGTTTCAGCTTCACTCTCTTTAAACATAAGATAACCAACTAATCCCGAGAGCAGGATGATTCCAACCTGTGTGAAAGCAGACTGCCATATAAGCGTCGTAACAATCGCGAATAAGGCGATCATTTTGCGCTTCAGATCGGGGGTAAGTTTCTCGCCCATTCCGATAATCGCATGGGCTACAACAGCCACGGCTACGATTTTCAATCCATGGATCCAGCCAGCATCATCTATATGCAATCCTTTCAGTATCAATGCAAAAACGATCAATGCCAATACCGATGGAACTGTAAACCCGAGAAAAGCTAACACGCCGCCGAGAAGCCCGCCCCGGATCACACCAATTCCGATCCCAACCTGACTGCTGGCCGGACCAGGAAGAAACTGGCACAGAGCCACTAAATCAGCATAACTTTTTTCATCGAGCCATTTTCTTCTGCGTACATATTCTTCATGAAAATACCCTAAATGAGCGATCGGTCCCCCGAACGATGAAACCCCCAGTTTCGTTGAAACAAGTAATATCTCGGTTAAATTCTGTAAAAATCGGTGTTGCTTATTTTCTACTTTCATGGTTTCCTCCGCTTTGATAAATCCGACTAGAGTTTTCCTGAAGTTTAATTCTTGATTCTAATCGTGTATACTTTATCATATCAGAGAACTTCACAAAAATTGTTCTAACTTAATAATGTTTACACCGTTTTTCACTAGCGTTGCACAAAAAATCTATGAAAAAGTCAAGGATGAAAAAATGGAATAAAAATCAA
>NZ_PGVC01000030.1:0-50922 GCF_002860225.1 Bacillus sp. V33-4 | reverse complement strand
GTGGAACACCCTGAAACCCGAGGACAAGAAGACAATATCTAATTCCTGTTTTCTACTCTACATCACCTAGTTTGTATCTAGTAGTCGATGTCTCATTTATAAATGCGATACAATAAACTCCGCATTTCCTTCTAATTTAAAAGATCCGAAGTCAAAAGGCAGCATGAAATGATCCCCTTTTTTAAATGAAACACGTGCGTTATTCGCTTCTAAAATCCCCTCGCCGGAAAGAACACTAACAAGTTGAAAAGACTTCGTTTGCTGTAGTGCAGTGTGCCCATTTAAATCCCACTTATGTACTGTAAAATATTCTCCTTCAATAAAGGTAGTGATTTTTAAATCGTCAACCATTGCTTTCTCAGGATTGATTTCAGGTTGATGCGAAGGAATCGTGGTGACTTCAATCGATTTTTCGATGTGAAGCTCTCTTAAGTTTCCATCGTTGTCTCTGCGATCATAGTCATAGACACGGTAGGTTGTATCCGAATTTTGCTGGGTTTCCAGTATAAGAGTTCCTTTGCCTATCGCGTGGATCGTTCCGCTTGGTACAAAATAAAATTCACCTGGTTTAATGGGAACTCTTCGTAATAACTTATCCCATTTTCCTTCCTCGATCTTTTCGATAAATTCTTGTTTGGTTTGTGCGTGGTGGCCAAAGATGATTTCAGCCCCTTCTTCACAATCAATGATGTACCAGCACTCTGTTTTACCGAGTTCTCCGTTTTCGTGTTTTTTGGCAAATTCATCATCAGGGTGGACTTGAACGGAAAGATCGTCATTTGCATCCAAAATCTTCGTTAATAATGGGAAGCGGTCGCCACCAACATTTCCGAACAGCTCTTGATGGTTGTCCCATAGCTCCCCTAATGTTAACCCCTTAAATGGACCATTCTTAACAATGCTTTGACCGTGCGGATGGGCAGCGAACGCCCAGCATTCGCCCGTCTGTTTGGATGGTATCTCATAACCAAATGAGGTAAGCTGTTCTCCACCCCAAATTCTTTCTTTAAAAACTGGCTTGAAAAATAATGGCTCTCTCAACGCAAGTCTCACTCCTTAATTTATCTTTTCCCTAGAACGTCCATCTCATAAATTATTATACTATGATAAATCGAAAAGGAGAGCTCCCGTTCTTTATTGTTATGAAATTATAAAAATCGACTTATGGATAACTGTACGATAAAGCGGTTCATATATTTATGCCGGAGAATTGGGATAAGTACAACGAAAAAGCGGGATCATTAAACCGATATTAAAGAAACCGTTGAGAAAGCGATTAGTGATGGGACGACTGATTTAGGTTATTCTCGATATCAATGTACAGTACAGGATAAGAAGGAGTTCCTAAGCCTGTTTTTGTTTGTTTTTTTTATAAGAGTCGTTTTTATCATAAGTGCGGGTAAGAACTACACGGACGACTGGTAACATAACCAACAGGAAATGATCTTTGATGTGCCGCATCGTCACATGTGTTTACATACCTAGGAAATTGCGAAAGGTCATTTTTGAAGCCGCAAAAAATTAAATGAATTAATCAAACAGGTCGTCGCTCAGGTTGGTTTCAGTACTCTATCAAAAGAGGAGCAAAAAGCGAAATCTAAACGTGGGAGTGATCACGGTGACCCCCACCTATGGTCGGAAGCTTAAATCCAATGCCCATATTCATGCCTTGGTAACGGAGGGAGCATTGGGCAGCCAGAATGAGTGGGTGAGACGCGAACTCATTCCTTAAAAGAAACGTTAAAAGTATTAGAATGTTTGTACAACTAAAGTGTGTACACTTCATTCAGGTATCGCTTTTTCAACGAGCACAAGAGTAAAATGAGGATAGAGTCTACTACAATTCACTATCTATTGAAAAAACGGGCTAGTTAAGTTGGAATACAAACAAGGTATAAGAGGAATTGCTATAATCGGTTATAATGAGTAAAAGATATTTTAATATTTATAGGAGATTCCAATGATTAGAAGAAAGCTTCCTATTGCTTTTTTACTGGCTTCAATATTTGTATTTACTTTGGGTGATTTAACTTCCTTTACAGAATTTTTGAGTGGATGGCTTTTCGTATTCCCGTTTTTATTTCTTTATGCTCTTCCTATTTCATTAGCGTCTGAAATCTTAACAAAGAGATTAAATACCAAAATGAAAAGAGCATTGTCTTCATTGTTCATCCATATGGGATTTGCCGGTATCTTTTATTTTGGAGATAGTGGATTTGCAACCATTGCTTGTTTCATTGCTTTTACCTTTTTTGTATTAGATGAAATAACAAGAATTTTTTGGGAAAATAGTTGGTTTCAACGAAGTTTGGTTATCGCTTCACCTTTTCTTTTATGTTTGTCACTTGTTTTGTGGATTACTGCTTTTATTCAAGCCATACAAATGAATTAATAACAGAATAAATAGATTGCACCCTGCACCATTAGTAATGAAGTGACGTGTCTTAATAAAGTAGAAAGATGATGGTTTCTTTAAATAATTGGTTCTTCATTAAAAAGCTTTGGCTGCGAAAAAGACCTTTTCTTTTTAGGGATAAATTAGTCAGTGTTATTTTAATTAAAAGTAGTGTTCTCTAGCTTGAGGAAACATCATCTATATTTTTTATGCGGTCTTCGACTTTTTTTGCTGCCGCATCAAGAATGAATCCTCTTTAATTAATTCTTAGATTAAGAGGATTTTTTTATTGATTTCTTCCAACAACCATCATAATCCTCATCAACAGATTTTCCATTAATTAGCGACGATCTGAACTGTTCGTTCATTAGCTTTCTAGCTATATATTTTGCAACATGTTTAAATGCTCATTGCCGGCACTTATCTACAGGAACAGTAATCATGAAAATGAGTTTAGTATCCTTGACGTCCATATTATTCCAGTTGAATACACCTGATGCCAAAAGTTACCTTTGGGGTTTTAAACGCAGGTAAGTAAAGTGAAACCTTGAGTAACTTAATAGACTATGCGACAGAGCAACTTAACATTTAAACTACCAGAGCATTTTTGTAAAAGGACGGTAGTATTTCAACTTTAACGAATATTTTGAGATAATAGGAGGAGAGAAACTAAGTCCAGAGGGGTATATATGAAAAAATACAATGTGTTGGATCAAATCCAGATTAATTACCCGCAATTTTCGGCGAAAGAAAAGGAAATTGCAGATTATATTTTGGAGAATAAAGGCTCGATCTTAAATATTAATATTAAGGATTTAGCCGTGAAGACAAATTCCTCTACTTCGACGGTTACCCGTTTTTGTAAAAAGATTGAATGCAGCAGCTTTATGGAATTTAAAGTGATGCTGAACAGGGAGATTGAAGGGGCTAAGGATCATAAGAACAGTTTTGGAAAGGTTGAGAGTTTTTATCAGCAGGTAGTCGATTCAACTGTATCTCTGATTGATAGAGACCAAGTCACGACTGTTGTACAAATGATCAAAGAAGCCGAAAAAATCCTCGTTTTTGGAATCGGAAGTTCGGGATTAACGGCGCTTGAACTGAAATACCGTCTCATGAGGATGGGTCTTATTGTAGACGCCGTCATTGATCCTCATATGATGTTGATGGGCAGTTCCCTTGCAGGTGAGAAAGATCTTGTTATTTGCATCTCCAACTCTGGAAATACAGAAGAAATTATTAAAGCTGCCGGAATCGCGAAACAGAATGGGGGCAAAATCATCAGCATCACAAATCATGATCACACCCCGTTAACGAATTTGTCAGAAGAAGTTCTTTTCACTTCAAGTACAAAAATCTTAAATGATGATCAATTTATTAATAGCCAGCTTTCGATTCTTTATGTGCTGGATGTCATTTCTTTGCTGCTTCTTGAGGATGAAGATCTGCGCGCAAAACGGGACAAAACGCTGAACGTTATTCATGCCATGCGAGAAGAAGGGCAATAAGAAAACTCCCGAAAAAATCCGGGAGTTTTCTTCGTCAACTCTTTTTCATATACTCGGTAAATCTCCGAGTGATTTGCTGTGGTCTTGTTATTGCCCCGCCTACAACAACTGAGTGCGCGCCAACTTCAAGGCAGCGTTTTGCCATTTCAGGAGTTAGAATGCTTCCTTCGGCGATAACCGGTATTTTCACTGATTTCACGATGTTTTTCAATATTTCAAAATCGTTCTCATAAACTTTCTGGCCTTCTGTTTCATTTGTATAGCCGATTAACGTGGTTGACACACAGTCGAACCCAAATTCTTCTGCTGTTACCGCCTCATCTACAGTTGAAATATCCGCCATTAATAGAAGGTGAGGATACTTTTCCCTAACCTCTTTTATTAAGTCAGAAAGCTTCACACCATTTGGCCGCCATCTATTAGTTGCATCAAGGGCAGCCATTTCGCTCCCGGAGGCAGCCACCTCATCAATTTCCGGCATTGTTGGTGTAATGAAAACCTCACTATCAGGATAGTTCCGTTTTACGATCCCGATAATCGGTAAGTTGATCGTTTTCTTAATTTCCTCGATGTCAGCTTTTGTATTGGCGCGGATTCCTGCTGCACCGCCTTGTTGTGCGGCTAAAGCCATTCTCCCCATAATCATCGAACTGTGCAGGGGTTCGTCTTGAAGTGCCTGGCATGACACAATTAAGTTGTTTTTCACTTGTTGTAATATAGTTGTCTGCATTGAGTTAGGCTCCTATCAATTCCTCTATTTCATTTTTAATAATGGTAACATGAGGGCCATAGATAACCTGAACCCCATTTCCTTTTACAATGACTCCCCTCGCACCGGTTTGCTTCAAAGTCTCCTCGGAAACAAGTGCAGGATCTAAGACGGTGACACGAAGCCTTGTAGCACAGCAATCAAGATCACTGATATTTTCTTTTCCACCAAGCGCACTCGTGATTATTGCTGCTCTTTCGCTTGAATCAATTAAACCCAGGTTTGAATCGTTTTCTTGCTCGCGGCCAGGGGTTTGCAGCTTAAACTTCAAGATCGCAAATCGGAAGGTGAAATAATAAAGTGCAAACCAGACAGCTCCAATCATAGGCACGTAAATCCAGTTTGTTTTTTCATTACCCTGTAAGATCCCGAATAAAATAAAATCGATAAAACCGCCTGAAAATGTTTGGCCGATTGTGATTTCGAATATATGGGCCATCATAAAAGCGAGACCATCAAAAAAGGCATGAATGACATACAGGATCGGCGCGATAAACAAGAACGAGAATTCGATCGGTTCAGTGATCCCGGTTAAGAAAGAAGTCAACGCAGCTGAAAGCATTAATCCAAAGACTTTTTTCTTATTTTCGGGTTTTGCAGTATGATAGATTGCTAGTGCTGCCCCAATGAGGCCAAACATCATCGTAATAAACCGGCCGGACATAAACCGTGAAGTTCCGATGAAAAATTGCTCTGTATTCGGATCACCGAGTTGGGCAAAGAAGATTTTTTGCGTGCCTTCTACCAGTGTTCCATCCACGACTAAGGAACCGCCAAGGCCTGTTGTCCAGAACGGCATATAAAAGATATGATGAAGACCGAATGGACCGAGCAGTCGTAAAATAAATCCGTAAATCAGCGTTCCGATATAGCCCGTTTGCTCAACCAATCCGCCGATGTTGAAAATTCCGGATTGAATAGGGGGCCAGATAATAAACATCAATACACCAAGAAAGATAGCTGCGAATGACGTAATAATCGGAATAAAGCGGGAACCAGCGAAAAACCCAAGGAATTGTGGAAGCTGTGCCTTGTTATAACGGGTATGAAGAAATGCAGTTAAAATCCCGACAACAGCTCCACCAAATACCCCGGTCTCAAGGGTTTGAATACCTAGAATAGTTCCCTGTCCGACAGCAGCTGGATTTTCAGTCACAAGCTTACCAGTTATAACAAGCATTGCGCCAGTGGAAGCATTCATAACCAGATACCCCAATACAGCCGCTAACCCTGCGGTACCTTTATCAGACTTTGCCAGTCCAACCGCAATACCGACTGCAAACAAAATGGCAAGATTGGCAAAAACAATCGAGCCGGCGGCACTCATAATTTGAAAGATAGCCTGAAGCCAGCCAACATCCAAAAATGGATACGCTTTCAAAGTGTTCGGATTTGATAACGCACCGCCAATTCCAAGTAAAAGACCGGCCGCAGGCAAAACAGCAATCGGCAGCATAAATGATTTACCAAACCGCTGCGCCTTCTCAAAGAAAACACTCATCAATTATCACCCTTTCCATGAAAACTATTTTCATAATCTATTTTAAAATTGATGAACAATTTCGTCAATAACTTTTTTGGGGCCTGACCCCACATGCGGTGAAGTGATAAAGTAAAACGTTAATAAAGTAAGTTTTTTTAAAAAAACTCGATAATTATTGACGTTTTGAATAGAGTATTTTATTATTTTATTTATAAGAACATTTGTTCTTAAAACTAAAAATCATGGAGGGATTGTATGCCGAGAAAACACCGTGTTTGGTATCCGGGTGCGATCTATCATATTATGGCCCGGGGAAATAAACGGTCAGCCATTTTTATCGACCACTTAGACTACTTAAAATATTTAGAGATTCTTGAAGAAGTCCGCAAGAAGTTTCCGTTTAAATTACACTCCTATTGTCTAATGACAAATCACCTCCATCTCCAACTTGAAACTACCCAGCATCACGTACAGCATGTTATGAAAGATTTGCATTCTCGCTATGCCATTTATTTCAATCAACGTTTAAAAATAGACGGTCATGTTTTTCAGGGCCGCTATGGTGCTAAATTGATTGAAAACGATGACTATTTTTTAGAAGTAAGCCGCTATATTCATCGCAATCCCCTACAAGCCAAGATGGTTGGAAATTTAGTTGATTATCAATGGAGCAGCTATCCCTCTTTTGTAAACCTCAATCAAAACCCTCATATCGATCAAACAAAAATTTATTCCTATTTTAGCGAACCAAAACCGTACTGTTACAGACTTTTTGTGGAGGAAAAGGAAATCAATGAAATGGAGGAGCAGCCATGTGTGCAAAAGTGACAAGTATTGGGTTAAAAGGAATGGAAGGTTATCGAGTTAATGTTGAAGTGAAAACTATTGTGGGGATTGATTCTATTGTAATTGTTGGGTTGCCGGATACATCCATAAAAGAATCGAAGAGCGGATTGTTGCTGCGCTCCACTCCTTGGGATACTCACTTTCCTGTCAAAAGGTAGTTATTAACCTTTCTCCTCCTGAACAAAAGAAAAACGGACCCATGTTTGATTTGCCAATGGCAATTAGTGTGTTATTGGGCTTAAAAGAGCTAGAGGTTCAAATTCCTGATCATACTGGTTTTCTTGGGGCCTTGTCGTTAGATGGGTCTATTCAGCCTGTTGAAGGGATGCTGCCAGCGGTTCTGGCTGCTAAAAGGGTGGGTTTAACAAAGCTATATATGCCATTTGATGAAAAGCTGCCGATACTGGAATTTGAAGGTTTGGAAATTATCTATGTTTCTTCACTGCAGGAAGTGATTAAGCATCTCTCAGGAGAAGAAATTATTCCGTTTTATCCCAGAACTAAAGAACAAGTTGCCGATATTGACTTTATAGACTTTCAACAAATATTAGGTCATAGTTATGCTAAAAGTGCATTAGAAGTGGCGGCTGCGGGCGAACATCACGTCTATATGACAGGACCGCCCGGCTGTGGAAAAAGTTTGCTGGCCGAAAGCTTTTCATCCATTTTACCTTCCTTAAGCAACGAAGCTCAACTCGAAATGATCAGTTTATACCAGCTAAGAGGTATCACCTATCCTCATACTCATGTTCCTCCTTATCGAAATCCGCATCATTCTGCGTCAGATGTTTCCATTATTGGAGGTGGACAAAATCCGAAGCCAGGTGAAATATCGTTAGCTCACCGTGGAGTTTTATTCCTGGATGAAATTGCAGAATTTCCGAAAAAAACATTGGATATGCTCCGTCAGCCTTTTGAGGATGGCTATATTACGATCAGCCGCACCCGCGCAACGATCACATATCCAACTTCATTTATATTAATTGGGGCTATGAATCCTTGTCCATGTGGCTATGCCGGTTCTAATACCCACTATTGTACCTGCACGTCCAGGCAAATTCTCTCTTATCAAAACAAGCTTTCAGGTCCTCTAAGAGATCGATTTGATATTAATCTTTCCCTGAAGCCTGTTGATTTTAAAGCAACTAAGGGAAGAGAAACAGAATCTTCAAAAACAGTGCAGAAAAGAGTTGAAGAAGCAAGGAACAGGCAATATGATCGTTATGGAAAAGAAATATGCAATAGCAGGGTTTCTTATGACCTACTTATAAAAACAAGTCCTCTGACAACAGAACAACAGCGTATTCTGCAACAGCTTTTCATAAAGAAAAATTGGAGCAACCGTAGACAAATTAAGATCATCCGACTTGCCCGGACTATCTCGGATCTTCAAGGAAGCATTCAAATTAATGATCAAAGTATTTGGGAAGCTATTAAATTGAACAGTCAACCTGCTCTTAAGGGGAAGAGCATTAGTGTTTAGGATTTATTTGATCAAGGTAACTTACAAAATCCCCAGATACGGAAAAAAAGTAATGGCTTCATAATTATAGAACCTCTTGATCACCTGGGAAACAAAAAATAATTTTAAATAAAGGAGCTGACCTAAAAATGAAATGCCCACTCTGCCACTCAGCTTTAGTAGATAATCAATTAGTGACTGTTAAAAGATTTATAAATGGTGAACCTGTTTATTTTCAAAATGTTCCGGCGCAGATTTGTTCAAATCCTTTATGCGGGGAGGAAATTTTACATGGAACAATAGTTAAAGAAATGAAGTCTATTATTAATAATGCGAAAGAAGCAAGTTTTCAATTTGAAAGAACCTTTGATTTTAAAACTGGTCAAAAATATAAATGAATCACCTGATTTAAAATTGTTGAAATAGTATAGCTTATCAATCGTTAAGTAAACGCTGTTGGTGTGAAACTGACAGCATTTTTTTTGCTAATCTCTTCTTTGCTTACAAGCCTATTTTTAATTGTTGTAGAAAAAACAATTCACACAGTTAAGGAGCACCTTCACATACGTCTCAAGCCCTAGAAAAGAATACAAACCTAGTCTGCTTAAATAGTCGACAGATTTCGGGTATAATTTAGACATACAAAGGTAAAGGTGTATTAAGTTTATCTTTTTTAGATTCGTTAACATTTGAAACCTTTGCATCATTGTCATCGTAATATATTTAAGGAAACTAGGTCAGGAGCGGTCCTTATGAATCCATTTTTGTCATTTATCCTTTATTGGATGTTGCTTTTTCCAATCACAGTTTTTGTATGGCTTATCAGCTTTTTTGCATTTGACCAGACGTTTGCACTTTCCGTTATGTATGCGCTCGCATGTGCTTTTCTGATTTTCATAGCAGTTAAAAGTTCTCTAAAGTCGCGATTTTTAAAAAAGCATCAGCTTGGAAGAAAAGAATATAAGTACATTAAGAAAAACTTGGATGAGGCGAAAACCAAAATCAAGCGATTGCGCAAGGCGTTTTTTCAAGTTAGAGATATCGCGTCCTTCAGGCAAACACTTGAAACAGTCCGTATCACGAAAAGGATTTATACGATCACAAAAAAAGAACCGAAGCGATTTTATCAGGCAGATCAATTTTATTATTCTCATTTGGATTCAATCGTCGAACTAGCTGAAAAGTACGCGTTCTTGTCAGCCCAGCCGAACAAAAATACAGAGCTTGCTATTACATTGCGTGATACACGGACAGCCTTAAAAGACTTATCCAGGACGATAGAAGAGGATTTGAACCACGTGCTGTCCAATGATATTGATTCTTTAAATTATGAATTGGATGTTGTGAAATATACAATAAAACCAAGACATGAAGATGGAAGGAGATTATGATGAACGAAAAATCCCCGCTTCATAAAGAACCAGGTACTGCCTTTAATGATTTGCTCTTAGATCCATTTGGTGATAATACATCCACAAGTCCTCAAGTCAAAATTGATGATACTAAACAGACGAGGCTCATTGATGTGATCCCGCAGGAAAGCAGGGAAAAGGCCTATCAGCTTGCCGATCAAATTGACCCAAAGAATCATCAGGCGATTATTTCGTACGGTACCCAAGCTCAGTCAAAGCTTTTAACGTTTTCCCATTCGATGCTTGAGCAGGTAAAAAAAGAGGATATTGGCGAGGTAGGCGAAATACTCGGCGATTTGATGAAAAGGTTAAGCGAAGTCAATCCGGACGAGCTATCCCCGGAAAAGCGATCGTTTTTTTCACGGATGTTCGGCAAGATTTCCAATTCAATTCAAGAGGTTCTTTCAAAATATCAAAAAACAGGTGCGCAAATCGATCGCGTTACCGTCAAGCTGGAGCGCAGTAAAAATACGTTATTTCAGGATATCCAATTCCTTGAAAAGCTTTATGAGCATAATAAAGAGTACTTTCATGCTTTAAATGTTTATATTGCTGCGGGGGAATTAAAGCTGGAGGAACTCTATGAAAAAACGATTCCCGAGCTGAAAAAAAAGGCGGAATCCACACAGGACCAGATGGCTTTTCAGGATGTCAACGATATGAGGCAGTTTGCCGATCGTTTGGACAAACGTTTGTATGATCTGAAGCTTAGCCGAGAAATTACCGTGCAAAGTGCTCCGCAAATTCGGCTTATTCAAAATACAAATCAATTATTAGTGGAAAAAATCCAATCTTCTATCTTAACGGCGATTCCTCTCTGGAAGAACCAGGTTGCGATTGCCTTGACGTTAATCAGGCAGCGTCATGCTGTCGAAGCGCAAAAGCAAGTATCGAAAACGACAAATGAACTGCTCTTAAAAAATGCTGAAATGCTGAAAACCAATACGATTGAAGCTGCCAAGGAAAATGAGCGCGGCCTGGTTGATATTGAAACTTTAAAGAAAACGCAGGAAAACCTCATTTCGACACTGGAAGAAACGATTCGCATCCAGGAAGACGGTCGAAACAAACGCCGCCAGGCAGAACAGGATCTTATCACCATGGAGAACGAGCTAAAGCAAAAGCTGCTTGAATGGGGAAAAACGGACAGTGCTTGACGTGAAAACTATATGTCTGAAGAGAGAGTCCTAGCTACCAGGGCTCTTTTCTAATTTTTATTATATTGTAACAAAAAAATTAACTTAACACTGTCGGAAAAATACTTTTTAAATATGCCCTTTCTTGTGCTAGTGCTTTACAAAATGATTAATTCATGCGGGATATGATCTACTCAGTTTTACTATATTACATAGTATTGTTGTATCTTGTAGTCTTAGCAGTCTCCTATTACAAAAATATTTTTTCATTTTATGGAAAATAGCAGGATTCGGAAATTTTCTGTCGAAAAAGTAAGAATAAAAAAAAAGAAGGAGGTTTGTTATGGATGGAAGGAAAGAGTGTTCTACAGATTGCTGACAATATACATGGAAGTATACAAATAAGTAAATTAGAAAAGCAGCTTATATCCACCCAAGCTTTTAATCGTTTACATAACATTCTGCAAAATTCCACTGTCTATCTTACGTATCCCTCGAACCAGACCAAGAGGTTTGCACACTCTCTTGGTGTGTTACATTTAGGTGGGGAAATGTTTAAACACAGTTTAATAAATGCAAATGACGACGTAAGATATGAGTTTCTAAACGCTATTAACGAAGAAATTCAACTTACAATTAATCATAAAGAATTTCAACGAATTCTGCGTGAAAGACTCAGTGCTTTTTTAGATCAAACTGACATCCACGATTTTAAGAAAATTGTTCCGAATGACCCTTTATTTGTTTCCAGTTTGCCGGCATCAATTGATAAGAACGAGCATTATTTTGCTTATTCTCTAATGTATCAATCTGTTCGTTGTGCGGCTCTGTTACACGATATCGGACATCCACCCTTTAGCCATATTGCTGAATACGCCTTAAAAGAAGTCATAGATCAAGTTAAAGAACAGCAAGAACTGACAATCAGGCAAAATAAATTTTTGGATATTACCGAAAAATATGCTTCTAACAAAGGGAAGATTGACCTTCACGAGAAAATAGGAAATCAGATTTCCGACAGATTATTGGAAAGTATTCTTCGAAACGATAGAGACAATATCAACAATAAGGAAGATGCAAAACAGCACTTGTTTTATTTGTTGGTGAATACTTTCACCACCTATATTCTTGAAGATAAAAGACAAGAAAATGGCGGTACTATATTTGAAAATGTACATAGAATAGTTGATGGCTCAATTGATTGTGATCGGCTTGATTATGTTACGAGAGATACCTGTAGTTCAAGCGCGAACAAGGGGAAAATTGAATATGATCGACTTATAAATTCTATGAAGTTAATGAAAGACGATCTGGGAAATTACATGTTTTGCTTCGACATGCGGACATTAAGTTCCATTGAAGATTTCTTTTCAAAGAGGTGGCATCTTTATAAATATATAATTTTTCATCATCGAGTAATAAAAACTGATGCTTTACTGGGAAAAGCGATTGTGAAACTAGCATGGGATTATTTAAATAAGGATGAGGCGGATACCCCACAACAAAATGAAAATACACTTCCTTTTGATATATCAGGGCTATGGAGGGCTGTTGAAGAGTTGTTTTCTGATTCAGATTATTTTAATGCTCTTATTCAATGGGATGATTCATGGTTGTTAACGGTACTTCGACAAAAGTACTTTTCTGAGTATCAATCAAGTGAAGAAGTCATAAAAGAACAGCTAGAGGAGTTGCTTTCTAATCGCAAAAATTATTACAGCCTTGTAAAAAGAATGGATGACTTTTGTGAAATTGACAATTCCATAATACAGACAATTAAAGACAACCGTGAACCAATTGAACAATTAAGAAACCAGATCAGGCTGCAAGGACTTCCCTCAATTAAACTTATTGATAAATTATGTGAACAAGTAGATAATTATAATAAAGAATCCGTAGCGAGCATTCTGAATGAGGGCTTCTTTTTATATAACCTAATGCTTTTAATGGAGGCTTTGACCGTCTCCAATATTCAAGATATTTTGAAGGAAACAATCGAGATTGCAGTGAAACAAGAAGGGATTAGAGATTTAATTGTTGCATTTAAACAACTTGGTACAGGTTTAGAAAAGAAAATTCCTTATCTGTATTATCATAATCGTATGGTTAATTTAAATAATTTTTCTAATATCCAGAATGAACTAAATCAAAATAAGTCACTCTTCCCAGTATTCTTTGCATATTTATGTGGTAAAGGAAAATTATCTAACAGCGAAATGCGAGAAATGATTGGGAAAGCTATTGGAGTTCGATTGTTGGAATTGTTTGAAGAACTTTATAATAACTTAAAACAAGAAAAATAATTTCTCAAGGAGGAAGAATTATGTCTATTGTAATGGAAAAATCAAATTTCGAGGTTGCAAATATTATTTTATCTCAGTCAAATATGTTCACTTTTGAGGAATTATTAATACAACTGCATGAAAAAGGTATCGAGATTGAAGAAGAACAAGTTAAAATGACAATTAAAAACTTAAAGAGTTCCGGTCTGGTATATGACTACGGTACAAAATATTCATTGTCTACTTTAATGATGCGTTAACAATTTTGATAATACACAAAACCCTGGAGAAAAGCTATTCCAGGGTTTTTGTTTTGTGAAGATAATTTTTCATATACTTCACGTAAATCCTATTGCCACCTATACGAAAAAGCTTCTATCATTTAAAATAATATTCAAACTATCTGAAAAGCCGGTGAAGTTACATGTTTACGGTTGTTGTCTTTCTTGGAGTATTGATGCCAATTGTCAGTCTTGTGATCTTATTTATGATGAGGCTGATTGATCAGGAGCTGGATGTTCTTGAGCTTGAAAATGTGAAGGTTAGATTGGAAAAAGAACTGCAGGAAAGTGAATATAAGCAGTTAAATGAACGTATTCAACCGCACTTTTTATTTAATACTTTGAATGCTTTTTTATCTTTGAGCAGGATTGGCCGGTATCGAGATATGACAGCGGGTATGGAGAAATTCGCACTTTTTTTGCGATATCGATACCACGACCATGAGGTGCTTGTTCCATTTAAAACGGAATTGGAACATACAAAAAACTACATATCCGTTCAACAGCTTCGATTTGGTCCCCGACTACATATTAAATATGATCTCGCTCCAGCGGCTATCGAATGTAAAATTCCTCCCTATACATTACAAACATTAGTAGAAAACTCTTTCAAACACGGATTAGAAAAAAGGCGTGGCGACAAAGTTTGTGTTATAAGACTTGCCCGTCAAGGGAACTGGGTAGTGCTGACTGTACTCGATAACGGTTTAGACGTAATTAAAAAGCAATCGTTTGTAAGCGGGACAGGTCTTGCCAATATACGGAGAAGATTTGAATTGATCTTTGATTTACCTACTTCAGTTACGCTTGGAAAAACAAAAGACGGCCATACCATTGCCGAGGCTAAATGGCCGTATATACCGGGGGATGAATCGGATGAATATCCTAATCGTGGATGATGAATATTTGGAAATTGAACAACTTCGTTTTTTGATTCAGCGCAAGTTTCCTTTTTGGAATCTATTTGAAGCAGAAGATGCCGTGATGGCCTGGAAAATAATCGAGAAGGAAAACATTCAACTGGCGTTTGTCGATATCCACCTGCCCGGAGAAGATGGTCTTCAATTATCCAAAAAGATTAAAGGGAAATTTGATCATTTAGAAGTAGTGATCGTGACGGCCCACCAGCATTTTCACTATGCGAAGGAAGCTATTAAAATAGAAGTGCTGGATTATCTTGTAAAACCCGTCATTGAAAATGAACTATATGGAGTCATTGATAAATATATAAGCGAACATCAATATGTGATCGCTAAATCGGCACATGTCCAATATGCTGTAAAACGGATCGAGAGGGATTATGCCAGGAAACTTAGCCTCCAAGAAATCGCCGAAGAAATACCTGTGCACCCTTCTTACTTAAGCCAGCGATTTTCTGAGGAAATAGGTTCTACCTTTCAAGAATATCTGTTAAGCTATCGAATTCATCAATCTAAGACATTATTATTGAAGCATCCAAACTGGAGCATGACAAGAATCGCTGAATCAGTCGGTTTTTCCAGTCAGCATCATTTTAGTAATGTTTTTAAAAAGAGAGAAGGAATCACACCTTCTAACTATAAGGAGCAAAGCAAATGATCGATTGGTATGTCATCTTGTTTTTGGCCATTACACTATTAATTTTTCATATGAAAGAATTCGGGGAACATACTAGTCCAGCTGATTATATGCAAACCCAGGGTAAGATTCCAGTGTCCAAGGGGACCATTTCTCTGCTTTTTCAACTAATCACCGGAACTTTTCTATTTATTCCTTTTTACTTTACGATGCACTATAGTTATCTGTCAGGATTAGCAATTGCCTTATCTGGAGGATTCATTCTGTTTCTGTTTAGCAGAAAGATTGAATCTTTAAATGTATTACTGTGTAAAGCAGGGGAAAGAAAAGATTATTTTAAAACTGTTTTTACGAAAAATGGCCGGTTTGCTTTTTATTTCATCTTGTTTATGGCAAGTTGTGAAGGGCTTATTGTTAGTATTTTGTTGGCTTGTTCCTTTATGGAATCAGTATTTTATATCTCCTCGTATTGGACAAGTGCTTTTCTATTATCTTTTGGTTTTGTGTTTGCGGGAATGGGAGGGGTACAGGGTATTCAAAAGGTAGGTGCCTGGTTAATGGCGTTTTTCTTTATTGGCGTCACCATGATCCCTCTCACTACTTACCTCATTCATGGTGTTCAATCTACCTATCTCAATTTTGTACGCAATAATAGCGTTGACTTCGGAGCAGGGTCATTCATTCTTGCCTGTTTCCTTTTCATGTTGTTTATGGCAGCACAATTGATGGTTTATTTTTTTATCAGTCCGGATCTTTCATCAATGAAAAAGAACAGACTGAAAATAACAGTGAGCTTAAGTGCGATCTGCTGGAGTGCGGTTCCCCTGTCGGTTACAGTCATCGTCGTGTATTTGCTGTCGGTTACAGAGCGGGCGGATCTACTAAGTGGCATTACGCAACAGCTTTCGCCTCCTTTGTTATATATATTGATTGTGAGCGTTTTATCAAGTTTTGCGCTTGGAATAGGTATCTCCCTTCATAAATTGACTAGCCTGATTTTCATGGTTTTTCCGGGGCGATTCACGGTGAGAAAAAGTTATTTCTTCAACCTTTTTTTGTGCTTATTGACGATGTTCACCATGCTGGTTTTTAAACCAACATTGTATGCGACTTTTATTTTTTACCTCAATTTTTTTGTATCCCTTGCTTTCGCTTTATGGCTGTTAGTAAAATCTAATGTTCAGTGGGGCATTGAATTTTCATTGATCCTTGTTTTGTTTGTTTTAATAGGGTGCTGGGTTTCTTTTGCATTCAAAGAAATGACTGGGCCTATTATAAGTTTTGCTTTATCCGGGATAACATTATTTGTTGTTTTTGTTAGAAAAGTCAGAAAAATATAAAAATAATACAAAAACAACTTATTATTTTGCAAAACAGGGGTTCTTCTCTTTTTTATAATTAGGAAAAAGGAAGGAGTCTGAAATATCGTGCAAACATTATCAAAAGAACAATTCTTTTATTTTTTCAGTAAACGTAATAAAACAGCTCTAACGGTTTCTTCGGGTACACAAGTTATCATTGACACATATGATTGCTTTCAAAACCAAATTCAATCTCAGGATACAGGCTTAAACGCCATTGACTGGAATCAGATTAATCCGGCAACAGGATCGGTTTATGTTGAAGGAGCGAAACCGGGTGATGTATTAAAGGTGAGGATTGACAACATTGAGCTGGGTGAACAAGGGGTAATGGCAGTCGGGCCTGGTTTGGGTGTTATGGGTCATCGCATTGATGAATTTCAGGTAAAGCTCATTCCGATTAAAGACAATAAAGCTATTTTTAATGAAAAAATATCAATAGCTTTAAATCCAATGATCGGTGTCATCGGGGTAGCTCCCGAGGGAGATGCTGTCTCCTGCGGAACACCCGGGGCACATGGCGGAAATATGGATACAACTCTTATCACCACGGGGGCAACCTTGTATTTTCCTGTTTTTCAGGAAGGTGCTCTATTCGGCCTGGGGGATTTGCATGCGGCGATGGGAGACGGGGAAATCGGTGTGTCGGGAATCGAAATCCCAGGGAAAGTAACGGTTACGTTAGAAGTCCTTATAGGGACATCTATTCCGTTTCCTTTTTTAGAAAATGAACAGGGCGTTGCTGTCATTGTTTCAAAGGAAACTTTAGACGAAGCAGCCAAAGCGTCAGTTGAGCTAATGATAGACACGTTACTTCCTCATACAGATTTAACCTTGGCTGAGTTGACTATGCTGATGAGTGCAGTCGGGCAAGTTCAAATTTCGCAAATTGTCGATCCGTTAATGACGGCAAGATTTGTTGTGCCAAGAAGTGTACTTGACGCTTATGGGGTAAAGCTGTTTGGATAAACTTCATCGTGAAAAAGTACGCGAGTATATAAAGGGGGGGAGATTGGATGGATCCGAATGTTCAACAAGCCAATCAGATAAATACAGAAATTGACGTTAACATTGAAGATTATGGCTATAAGCAAGAGTTAAAAAGGTCTTTATCGTTTTGGGATTTATTAATTTATGGTCTTATTTTTATGGTGCCAATTGCACCGTTCGGGATTTATGGATATGTCGCAGAAGGTTCGAATGGAATGGTCGCACTTGCATATTTAATTGGGATGATAGGAATGATTTTTACTGCATTAAGTTATGCAAGAATGTCTGAAGCCTTTCCTATCGCAGGTTCCGTTTATTCTTATGCACAGCGCGGGATTAACGAACATGTCGGTTTTTTTGCCGGTTGGGTGATCTTACTGGATTATATCTTAATCCCTTCGTTATTGTATTTAGTCAGCGCTGCGGCTTTAGGTGATATCGTGCCTGGGGTCCCAATGATTGTATGGCTTCTTATATTTATTGGAATTAATACTGTCATTAATGTATTTGGAATTGAAATAACGGCCAAAGCAAATAAGGTGATCGTTGTTCTTGAATTAATTGTGCTGGCGATATTTGTGATTGCCGCTATCATTGCCATCTCAAAGGGCGTAAATGGAGCAGAATTTAATTTTAAACCGCTCTATGACCGTGATAATTTTAGCATCGGAATGGTCATGGGTGCTGTGTCGATTGCTGTTTTAAGTTTCCTTGGTTTCGATGCCATATCGACGCTGTCCGAAGAAACAAGAGGAGGAAACAAAGTTGTTGGACGTGCAGTTATTTTCTCCTTATTGGTCGTCGGGGTATTATTCATTATTCAAACATGGGTTTCAGCCTTAATTTGGCCAGACTATACAACATTTGAGAATGCGGATGTAGCTTTTTACCAAATTGCTGAAATTGCAGGCGGTACCTGGTTGAAGTGGACAACTACCCTGGCTACAGCGCTTGCATGGGGAATTGCCAATGCATTAGTAGCACAGGCAGCTATCTCCAGGATTTTATATAGCATGGCACGTGACAAAAAGCTTCCTGGCGTTCTATCTAAAATTCATCCAAAGTTCCAAACTCCATACATCAGTACTCTTGCAGTAGCAGGAATCTCTTTAGTGGTGACAGTGTTCTTTGCTTCTAAAATCGATGGGTTGGCATCTCTTGTTAATTTCGGGGCATTAACCGCATTCCTGTTCTTGCATATCTCAGTCATCAATTATTTTATCCGCAAGAAAAAGAGCAAAGATTACTTAAATCACTTGCTATTCCCGGTAATCGGATTATTTATCATCGGTTTCGTATGGTATAGCCTTGATGCAACCAGCAAACAACTCGGTTTTATATGGATGGCAATCGGAATAGTTTATATGATTTATTTAAAGCTGGTGAAGAAGGATTCTTCTTTGAATGTGGAGTAAGAGACGGGGGAGGAATTATTCAAGAAGGGCTTACTCTCTATTACCTGGAATCTAAAGTGGAAAATGGGCAGAAGAATAAATTCATTTGGTTTTTGCTAGCTTGGCCCAAGTTGCTAAGCTAGCTTTTTATTTGACTAAAAATATGAATTGCACACTTAAAGCAAGTCGAGCCGAAGCCTTTGAAAGAATACATTTGATAAATTTGAGTTTTCTTTCATAGATCGGGGATTTCGAAAGCGGGACAAATAAAAAAGGCCTTGCCAATAATCATCAATGATCTCATAGCAAAGATCCTTATACTTTTCGTAGATATTGAAATATATTAACTAAAAATCCTTTTTCGAGGTTTATTCCAAATTTTTATATACTTATCGCCTTCTTTTGTTATGAAGAATTTAATTCCGATCAATTTTAAAGGAGTAAAGATTTCTTTCATATATAATAACGGCATTACCTTAACCTCCTGTTTGTCTAGTAATCCAATAATAACTTGATAAGTAATCTCTATAAACAAAAAGTTCTCGATAAAGAACGACAGGATTTTCGATAATGATCGTATGTTTGCATGAATAAAGGGTTTAATATTGTTTGTTAATAGGGTATTTTGAAGAATTTAACAGAAAAAGATCACAAAATAACACCTCTCTACTGGGCGTTTATTTAATGTCCACTATATCTTTTTCAGCTAAACTTGGTTTTTGTAGTTGACTTTAAGTTAGACTCTCCAGAAAAAGACAGTGCGCATAAACGAGACTGGGGGAAAAAGCTATCATGATCAAAATAAGAGTGGAAAATTTCAATCCACTCTTAAAACAAGCTCTTATCGTTTCCTGTTTGTCAAAACCTTTTTAAGAGATTGGTTGACTTGATCAATGTCAAACGCCTCCGGATCAATAGGTCCATACCATTCGCGCAGCTCCTCCATGTATTCCTTTTCCTCTTGATCAAGTTGCCGGTCCCCCTGATCTTGAAAAGCTTGTAACAGAGCTGAATAACCGTAAATACCTCCAACGTCTTCCGGTGGGCATGCGCGTTTTCCTTTTAGGCAGACAGGGTATTTAAGCTTTTCAGATACTTGCTCGATCTTTTCTACTGTCACCATATGCTCCCAGTCATCTCCGAAATCATAGGTGTAGAGGAATTCATCCTTTTCTGTTCGGATCCAGTCTCCCAGCTTTTCTTTCCGTGAATCAGTTGTTTCCCTCATTTTAGGAAGGAAAAACCCAGTCTCTAATTCATCTTCGGGAAGCTCAATCAAAACATCATTATATTCAAAACTGTATAAATGATAGTTTTCCCAGCCCATTAATACTTGAATCACTTCATGCAGCTGGTGGAAGGTTAACTCGCTATGCACTTCGATCCTTCTCCAAATAGGCGGCCGGATACCTTTTAGTGATACTTTCAATTGGTACGTCATTATAGGTTTTGCTTTTCGCACAGAACTTTTTGGTTTTTTTGTTCCTGTTCTTATATTTTTGATCTGATAATCCAACAATTCACCCACTTCTGCTTTAACGGTAGTTAATAAAAATTTTTTTATTTCGCCAATTTCCCCCTCAAATTTCGACATGGAATCGTATAGAATATTAGAAAAGTTGATAAAGGCAAAACCATTGAAAAATGGCGACGCAAAGCTAGAGGGACTAACGGGGTAAAACCTATGTCAGCCAGCTGCCAGACCAGTGCGGACGAAGATAATAGCTTTTTCATCTTTTCTTATTTTTTATAAGGAGAGAAGTTAAATGAACAGAAATATCAAGCGGCTCATTTCGGGCGGAGTTTTCATGGGAGGCCTATTGTTTAGTACTGCGGCTTATGCAGAGGGAGACACAGCGCCAGCTGATGATACAGTAAACGCACCATTTTCCCAAGTTGCAGCAGGTACCACACCGGACAATAGTTTTACTTATTTCTTTGATAAGCTGTCTGAAGATTTGCAGTTATTTTTTGCGTTTAATGATGTAAAGGAAACCGAATTATTGCTTCAATTTTCTCAGGAGCGGCTTTCGGAATTAGCTGAAATAGCCGAGACAGATCAAGATCAATATATTACGAACTTAATTGATGAATACTTAGTTTCCTTGCAGGAAGCGGGCGATAAGGTTGCGCAGATTGTATTGGATTCGGATCTGAACGGAGAGGTAAAGGATCAGTTAACAAGTGAGTTGGAGCAAACTGCTGCACTCGATATCCCTGGCGAAGACTTATTAGCAGACAATAAATTAGAGGAATTGAATTCTACTAAAAAAGAAGCTTTTATAGTAGCGAGCGTGGTTAAGGAATTAAATACAGAAAAGGTAAAAGCACTACGTGCAGAAGGCCTGGGATTTGGACAAATTGTAAAAGTTCTTGCTCTATCTGAGGAAAGCGAAAAAACAGAAGCAGAAATTGTTGATTTATTAAAGAATAAAAATATGGGCTTTGGGCAAATAGCAAAAGAGTTAAATATAGACCTGGGCAAACTGGTTGGTAAAGTGATTAATCAAAAAGAAGATCTAATCGAAGAGGCGATAGAACAAGCGAAAAAATCAAACGATACAGCCACGGTAGAAAGATTGGAAAAATCACTGAAAGATATTAAGAAACAGAAGGTTGAATTTGAAATAGTTAAGGAATATGCGGAAATAGAGCAGGAAGCATCAGAGAAGCTTGCCAAAATTCAAGAAAAGCTCGCAACGGGTGAAATCACCAAGGCGGAAGCTGATAAAAAAATTAAAAAAATTCAGGAAAAAGTTGCAAAGGAACTGAAAGAATTACAAGAAGACGCAGATGAAGAACTGGCAGAACAGAATGAAGAAGGAAATTCCAACGACAGGGAAGAAGAAGATAACGAAGGGCAATACGACGATGATGAAGAGCAAAATGATTCAAATAATATAGCTGAGAACACAGAAAATAATAAAAAACAAGCAGAGCAAACTGCTTCAAAACAAAAGGAATTAGAAAAGGGTAAAAAAGAACAGGAACAAGCGGCCAGGGAAGCAGCTGAACAGGAACGTGAAAGACAAGAAGAACTGGCAGAGCAGCAGCGGGAAAAAGAGGAACAAGCTCGCAAGCAACAAGCAGAGCAAGAAAAAAAGCAAAGAGAACAAGCAGAACAAACTCGCAAACAACAAGAAAAATTAGCAAAACAGCAAGTAGAACAAGCTCGTAAACAACAAGAACAATTAGCGAAAGAACAAGCTGAAAAGCAATATAAAGACCAACAAAACCAAAATAAAAACGAAAACGGGGAAGAAGGAGAACATTCAGAAGACGGAGAAAATTAAGGTCAAAGGAGCCACGCCGCTGGCTCCTTCTATTTGTATTTTCTTATGAATTCTTTTCGGGAAAATTAAAAGCACTTTTAAAAAGCTTCTTTACCCCTTTAAACTTTAAAAGTATGATTATCTAGTAGGCATTCGGGGGTGGTCAGTTGCAAGATTCAGAGCTTGGTATATTAATTTCAGCAGCGGTAAACGGGAACGAAATAGATAGAGAAACAATCATTCGCCATTACCGACCATATATCATTAATACGGCCGGCCATATTACCGGTCGTTATATTAACTGGAGCGAAGAAGAGGCGAGTGTCAGCTTACTGGCTTTTAATCGTGCAATTGATACATATAACAGCCAGCGAGGCAGAAGCTTCTTAAATTATGCCTATCTTCTTATCAAAAGAGATCTGATCGATTTTTTTCGAAAAGAACAAAAGGCAGATCGTCTCAATCAAGATGAAGAATGTGAGGAAAAGCAATCTCTTAAATCTTACCAGCAAACTTTACAGGAAAAAGAACTGATTGAGGAAATTTTGGAGTTTAAGAAGAGCTTAAACGAATTCGATATTCTTTTTGAAGAGCTGGAGCACTATGCTCCAAAACATAAAGATTCAAGGGATAAAATGATTTTAATGGCACACCAGTTTGTCGGCTTTCCTGAATTGGTGGAGGATTTTTTGAAGAAAAAACGCCTGCCTGCGACACTCTTTAGCAAAAAAACGGGCTATTCTATTAAAACGGTCGAAAGGCACCGAAAATATTTAATCACGTTAATCATACTAAGGCTGCATCCGGAATGGCGCCAGTTGACTCAATATATCAGCATTCCAGCGGGAGATGAACAATTATGCTGAACAATACAATCTATCAGGGAATTGTTATAGAGGTGAACCAGGAATATGTGGTGATAATGTGCGAGGGCGGTATTTTTAAAAATATTCCCTGGCCTGAAGATGGTGTGCCTCGGATTGGCCAGCTTTACACCTATTCTGAAAAAAGCACCAGTCGGTTCCGGCCAATTAAATATTTATCACTTGCTGCAATTTTGGTGCTCTCTGTAATCGGTTATTTTCTTTTCAATTCGCAGACTCAACAAGATTCGTATGTAGTCGCAATTGATATTAACCCTTCCGTTGAAGTTCATATCGATAAGCAGTTGAATATACTGAAAGTTATTCCTGTAAATGATGATGGACAGGAAGTAATTAAATCGATCTCAACAGAAGATGAAAATTTATATACATTTATTGATGAATTTATCCGCCATACTGTCAAAAAGAAATATTTGAAAACGGATAAAAAAGGGCTGGTAGCAGTTACGGTTGTGCCGCTTAGAGGAAATTTGGATGAACTGGATGATGATATCCAAAGTGCTTTGACGGTCTCACTTAATGATAATAAGGTCGATGCCGAGGTGTTTATCAAAAAAGAAAATAAAAACACTCTAGATAAAGCCCACAAAGCAAGTCTGTCAATAAATAAATATGTAAGCTATAAGGATCTAATAGACAAAGGCCACAACATCAGTAAAGAAACGATTCGCAGCCGATCAATTGCGGAATTAAAGGAGCTTGGGCAACAACCACGGCAATCCGTTCAGGGGAATAATCATTTAGAAAAGATTAAACCCAACGATAATAAAGCTAAGGTTGAGCACGATGATTTACCTAAAGAAGAATCTTCACCTACTGGAAGTCGTACTCCAGATGTTGGTTCAAACAATAAGTCGGTTCCGAAGGCTGTAAAAAAAGAAGAGATCAATAACAGCAACAATACTTCAAAGGTTGAAATAATTGATAAAGATCAAGAAAATAAACAACCAGCAGGAAACCAAAATCAAGATAATGAACAACAAAATGGGCGAAAACCAGTTCCTGATAACAGTAGTATAAAGGAAGAAGATCAGAATGAGATAGAAAGGGATGATCAAGCACCAGCAGAGAACGAAAATTTCAAGCCTCCTGCAAATGACGATCATCAAGAGCAGGAACAACAAGAAACAGTAGATGGGATGGAGGAAGATGATGCCGATCAAAATGACGAAGAACATGTTCGTGAGAGCAGATATTTAAATTCAGAGAATCCTGAAAAAGATTGGACACAATAAGCCAGAAAAGCACCCTCGCAGGTGCTTTTCTGATTTTAAAATAATAGTAGTGTAACTAACGCTTATTCCATAAAAACAAAATTCGTAAGTATATTCTGTCCGTATTCATTAGTATAATACTCTATTTCAGCATTAGTTCCTGCTGTAATAGTTTCGAAATTCACATTGGATTGGTAATCTTCAATTCTTAAAGCCAGTGGTGTGCCTTCAGGTGTTATTACTTCTATTGAAGCCTGATCAATTTGACCTGAAAACTCTACCTGGTGTTTGTTACTCTCAGTATTAACATTTTCCTCAGAGGTTTGATTATCCACAACTTTATTTTCTTCAGCTGTCTTTGTTTCTTCATTTGATTCTTCGACGACTTCATTTTCTTGATTAGGAGTTTCTGTTGATTCTGCTACACCATCATTATTACCTGATGTTGAATCGTTATTAACCGCTGTTCCACATGCTGCCATTAGGAGAACAACCATCAACAAAGTTAAGAAATTAAGTTTTTTCAATTTAATCACCACCCTATGAGTCGAAATATACATCATTATGTAGAAATTGTCGAGTCCCACAATAAAGGTAAAATTTAACATAATTAAATTAATTTTTTTGCATGTGAAAGTAGTTTTTTTATAATTTCATAATAATTTATTGTTCAAACAAAGTGATTCTAGTATTTATGGATTAAACTGCTTTAGTTAGTCCCCTTCAACCGTTCATATTTCTTCACAACAGAGCTGGGTGTCCGTTTCAGCTTCTCAGAAATGGTTTGCATACTCAGCCCAGCTTGGGCCCATTCTAAAAGCTGCTTTTCCTCTAAAATGGTCCATGGACAATAGTTCCGGGCCTTTTTGTATTTGCGTTCCTCCTTGACCCAATCGGGTTCAGGGGGAAGGGAATAAGGCTGCATCTTTGAAAAATCAATTTTTTCTTTATTATGGGCAGCCCATTTCCAAAATTCCTCGACGTCAATGAATGTGAATTTCTTTTTATATCGGGTAATCTTCTCTTTGTATGGCAGGCCATGCCGGGCAAGCCATCCTATAACTGTGTTTCTGTCTACCTGCAAAATTTTCGCCAGCTCACCGGCGGTAATGTTTCCGGTGCTCGTTTTTGTGTTGGATGTACCCATTTTCCGGATCAGCGTCATTTCCAATGACTTTGGTGACCGGCCCAATTGTTTCGCGATTTCTGATAATGGCCGTTTTCCCAGATTTTCTTTTATAAAAACCAATTCATCTTCTGTATAGATCATAAATTATTCAAAAAATCCTTTCTCCATAAAGTGGCAGGCACCGGAATCCGGCGCCTGCCATGTTGTCTGCTTGCAATTATATAACTGCTAAACTTTGAAACGGCTGATGAGCTCCTGTAAATTCACCGCCATATCTGACATTGAGCTTGCAGATGAAGAGATTTCCTCCATTGCCGCCAGCTGCTGCTCTGTTGCTGCTGCAACCGTTTGTGCATGCAGGGAAGAATCCCTTGAGACAGACGTTACACTCGTTACTGTAGCTGAAACTTCCTGTGCTCCGGCTGACATTTGCTCCGCGGATGCAGCCATTTCATCAATTTGCCCGCCCATGTCTTCCATCGAACCGATAATTTCTTTAAACGCATTTTCAGTTTTTTGGACTATACCCAGGCCTTCTTTTACTTCTGACTTGACTTGGGTGATCGATTCGTTTGAACGCGTCATATCTGTTTGGATTTCTTTAATCATTTCCGAAATTTGCGCTGAAGACTTCTGGGATTGTTCCGCAAGCTTACGAACTTCATCGGCAACAACTGCAAACCCTTTACCATGCTCTCCGGCGCGTGCTGCTTCAATCGCCGCATTCAATGCAAGCAAGTTAGTCTGATTGGCGATATCGGAAATGGTTTTTGTGATTTCACCGATTTCCTGTGATCGTTTATCCAGAAGTTGAATGACCTCGCCACTTTGATTAACGGAACGATCAATAGCATGGATTTGCTCGACGGTGTCGCCTACATATTCTCCGCCTTGTTTCGCCTGTTCTGAGGCCTTTAAGCCAGCTTCTGCGATCGATGAGGACGCTTCCGCAATCAACTGGATGGCGCCTGTAACCTCTTCCAAGGATTTTGACGTTTCTTCAAGGCTTGCCGTTGTATCTTCTGCACCGCTCGAAACCTGTTGAATTGCGGCTGTAATCTCTTTTGTCGCACGGCCTGTTTCCTCCGCTCCTGCTGTGAGCTCTTCGGAAGAAGCGGCAACCTGCTCGGATGTTTGCAGTACCTGGTTAATCATATGCCGTAAATTGTCTTTCATTTGATTGTAGCTGGCGGTCAGTTTGCTGATTTCGTCGCCTGCATCATCATCGACATTTGAAGTAAAATCTCCGCTGCCGGCTTGCTCCATCGCAATTGTGATTTTATCGAGCCTATTTCTTAGTCTTTTTGTAAATAAGACAACAATGAAAAATGCCAGAGGTAAAATAATTGCCAAAGCAATTGCGAATATTATGTAAAAACTGCGCAATGTTTCATCAATAACACTTTGCGAAGCTCCCACATAGAAGATACCGACAGCTTCTCCGCTGCCGTCTTTAATCGGCATATAAGCAGTTTGATAGAAGTTTCCGGCAACCTCAGCTTCACCGTAAAAATTCTTTCCATCTTTTATTACATTGTTGGCTACTTCAGATGATACAGCGGTTCCGACTGCCCGTTTTCCCTCATTCATGACATTTGTTGAAATTCTAGTGTCACCCTGGAAAATGGTGACCGTATCACCTGTGTACTCTCCAATTTCATCGACAATTTCAAAGTTGTCATTCAAGACGACTTTACCTTTTTGAAGCTTTCCGTTTTTAATTGTCCAGTCACCCGGGTATTTTTCATCTATATAGCTTGAGGCAAGGTTTAGGTCGCTTTTCGCTTTTTCAACAGCAACCTTTTTAATTCCTTCCGTTACCTCACGGGAAACAACTGTCCCGATCACGGCTGAAAACAGTACAACAATGCTTAGTACAATTAAATTAATCTTTGTTCCCAGCTTTAAATTCATTTTCATTAACTTCCCCTTGTTCATAAACTACCTCTCTCCCTAAGTCCACTTGTATTGTAATCGATTTCTAATCCATGCTCACTGAAATCTGTTCCTTAAAAGCATCCAATACCATAGGCTTTGCAATATAATACCCCTGCAGCAGTGGCACCCCCAGATTTCTGGCCACTAACAGGTCCTCTGCAGTCTCAACTCCTTCCAGAACCAACACGTTTTTTCTATTCATATATGTAAGCAAATATTGAATGCTTTGTTGTTTAACTAATGATTCTGATAGCTGAGTGGAATATGTATGATCCAACTTAACAAATTCCGGTTCATGGCGCTTAATCTTTTCCAGAGATAGATCAGTAATCGGCAAATCATCAAATGCAAGTTGAAATCCGCTTGATCTTAAAAACTCCAAACGATCTGAAAAAATCTCCTTGTTCCAGCAGTCTTCTTCAACAACAGCTTCATTGATCTCAAAAATGATCTCACCTTTAATATCGGGAAAATGATTAATTAAGCTCTTTATAAACTTCGGAAATTTAGGGTGGATTAATGTTGATGGGAAGACATTAACAAACAGGAAATACTTTTTGAAAAAAGGGTAATTCTTTATGGCGTTCCGGATTGATGCAGTATCAAGTTCATAAAGAAGGCCCGCTTTTCGTGCATCCCCGAAGATCACCAGAGGACTGGTGCCTGCGTCAATCCGAAAAAAAGCTTCATAAGCGAAAATCGAGTTTGTCTCTGTATTCCAAAGAGGCTGATATTCACTGAAGAAAGAACGTTTCTCTAATGTTGCTGAAATATAATTTAGATCACTCATTTAATTCTTCTCCTCTCCTCTGTAGATTCTTCTAGTTTTATAGATTTTGAAATACCAATTAAAGCTGGAATAATTTATAATGAGTAGATATGCCTATTACATTTTACTTAATATCTAGCTTTGTAAATTATATCAATATTCGTGAATTTTTCAACATATTTTTACAAAATAAAACAAAAAACTTCATTTTTCCCCATGAATCCAAATTTAGGGAGCTGTTCCGCATGTAACGGACACGGTTAACATTGCCAGGAATGATTATTTAAAAGGAATATTTAACAAGCAAATCCTGATGGATAACAATGCTTCCCTTGTCAGTTTCAAGAAAGCTCTTAAAATACTGGACAATGAATATAAAGGCTTATTAAAGGCAGATATTTTATATGAAATAAGTAAATATCGAAACTCGGTAAATGAGGAAATGAAAGCTCTTGAGGTGTACCATACTCATCTGAATCCAAACATTTTATTTAGCCACTTTCATGACTTGGTGCTGCCGGTGTTTAAATATTGAAATTAACCGACAAAAATCGCTACTATTAGTCTGAAAATAACTTGAGTTTTAAAAAAAAAGAGAAAATAGTCACATTTTGTTGGGGGTATTAAGGTTTCATTTATGTAAAAAGGCGGTATAAAGAAAGTAATAACTTTTAGAATAGTTTTACAAATCGATTTCATTGAGCGGACATTAAAAAATAGAAGGAGTGGCTGAAAATGAAAATCAAAGCAGGAAGCTGGAGAATGCTTACTTCCGAAGAGAAAATCTTTCTTTTAGAATCAATTAGCCAATGCTCCACTTTAAAGCTGGGCAAAAGGTGAAGATGATCATCTTCACCTTTTGCCATTTCTGTTTTATTAAAGATTACAAGCTGTTAAATGATCCTTAATTATCTCCTTTGCACCTTTTCGCCATGCCTTGACCGCTGACACAGATACAGATTCCTTTTCGGCAATTTCTTTAATTGTCAGACCGTCAAGGCAAGTGTAAAGAACCCATTTAGTTTGTTTCTCAGTCAGCGGCTCACAGTAGGAGAGTAATAGTTTCCTTTCTAACGGCCGATCGGAGCTGAGGTCCTCAATCAATTCCCAAAACTCTTCTTTCGGGTAAACGCTGCGCTCTTCATTCTTCACGTTTTTGGCCAGTTCTGATAAAAGCTTCCCTTTTATATACGTATACGCGTAGTTCAAGAATAACCCTTTCTCTGGATTAAACCTTTGTTTCGCCTCCCACAATCCGATTAATCCAATTTGGTAGAATTCCTCCTCATTCTTATAAATGTTCAGGGAGTGTATTACTTTATGGATCATCGGATTGTATTGCTCGACTAATTGCTCAAAGCTCTCCACTTGAAATTCCTTTCAGGAAAGCGCGCCTATCCTTTTTATTCCCGGGTAGCTAAAACATAAAGGGAACAAAAAAATATATCGAATCGAGAAAACGACGTTATTGGCCACCATAATGATGTTATTGTCGACCAAAATGACGTTATTGACGATGGAAAATGAAAAATAATAAAAATTTTTGAGGATACCGGGAAATTTGCATGGCTGAATCTCGGTTATACTTCCAACCTATTTATTTTGTGATCAAGCAAATTGTTTGTCCTATTAATAATCGTGAATGCCTGTACATATTGTTTTTAATAACAGATATTTTTTAAAGGAGCTTGGTTTATGTACAGAAAGAGAAACTTATGGTTAAAAAGAGGTTTTCTCATAGGGGCAGCAGCATTTGTTTTTTTGATTATTTTCATCGCTCGAATGATCCATCTTGGTCCAGACAATCAAGCTGAAGAAGCGATCGATCAATTTTATCAATATGAACAGGAAGGGGATTTCTCGGAATCATGGAGTCTGTTTCATTCTACAATGAAGGATCGTTTTGAAAGGGGCGATTATATCAAGGATCGAGCTCACGTCTTTATGAATCATTTTGGAGTAAAAACATTTTCTTACGAGATCGGCAAGGTGGAAGAAATAAAAGATTGGAAAATCACGGGGGAATCCGTTCCCATCGCACTTGCATACAAAGCAGAAGTTATCCAAACTTTCAAAGGCAAGTACGGGAATTTTGATATACATCAAGATGTATATGCGATTGAGGAGGAAGGGGAATGGAGAATTAGTTGGGATTATAATCAGTGACGCTTGTCTATGACATGGAAAAAGAGACAGTCCGCAAACGGTCTCTCTATTCTCCTAAATAGCCAAGTGACCTTTTAATTCGTTTTGAAGGCGTAATTTCTCATCATCTGAGACAAGTAAATACCAGACTTTACCGATGTATTGTCCGGTCCCTGTCACAGTCAACTGCTGAATATTTTGTCCTGCGTTCTTATAATGCTTTTGAATATCAACCATTTCGTTGAAAGTTAGATTGGTTTTAATATTATCACCGAGCGCCTCGAAGATACCGCCAAAGCGGGTTAAAGAAGAAAGGCTGGCTCCTTCACTGATTACACCTTGAATAATCTGGCGCTGCCTAAGCTGGCGTCCAAAATCTCCTCTTGGATCCTCATACCTAATTCTTGAATATGTTAAAGCTTTCGCTCCATTTAAAGTTATCTCACCTTTAGGAAAATGAGCACCTTCCACTTTTAAGTCCATATCATTATTTACCGTTATTCCACCAACTGCATCAACGATATCCTCAAAGCCTTCCATGTTGATTTGCATATAATAGTCAATCGGGATATCCAGGAAGTTTTCCACAGTATCCATTGACATTTCCGGTCCGCCAAAAGCATAAGCGTGGTTGATTTTATCATCAAACCCCTTGCCGATTATCTCAGTTCGCGTATCACGTGGAATACTGAGCATTTTAACAGAATTTTCGTTAGGATTAACGGTCAGGACAATCATCGTATCAGAACGCCCTTTGTCACCATCACGTTCATCTACACCGAGCATTAAAACAGAAAAAGGCTCCTGCTGTTCAAAAGTGACCTCTTCGATCCGTTTCTCCGATTTCTCCCGCTTAATCGGCTGATGCATCGTCGAAACAGCATCTGTCAAAGATTTATATACAGTAAAGCCGTATGCACCGGCACCAACAACTAATAGAAGCAATACAATTCCAGTAATGCGAAGCCATTTTCTTTTACTCTTTCCTTTGTTCTTTTCTGATATCATCTTATGAACCTCCAAAATTGGACCCCCGTGGTCTAAATATTAGAATAACAGAAAATTGAAGTATTATATACACAAATATTTACACCTCAACACCTTTTACATAGAACAAGTAGCTGCTATAGATTGTGGAGGGTGGGGGTAATAAAGTAAGAGTTCATTAAAATGTCTAGAGATCTAATATACCTTTAATTGCCGTGTAACGAAAAGCCGCAGGAAGAGAGGCGGGAGAAGCGTTAACTCACAAACAGATACATAGCGGTTACCAATGAAATTCCGGATAATATCAAAAGTACTATTAAACCTATGTTTTAATAATGCGGTTATAATACGAAATCATAGGTTTTATATCGTGAACTTAAGCAAAGAATGAGAATTTGAGAGTGGTAATGTTGCTTTTGAAACGCTTCAGGAAATAGTGTTTGAGTGATTATGATAGTTATACGAAAAATTTCTAGACAATTCGTTGTTAATGAGAAGAGATCACCTGTATAGATGTACATGCCCGAATGTGACAAAGAAAAAGTCTGTTTTTGTATTATTATTGTCCTTAGATACTTGTGGATTGCGCCAAACATCAAAAAGATATGCCATTAAACTATGGCTTACTGCACGATTCAGAAGTTTTTTTCTATTCCTTGTTGATATAATTAAACACTTAGCTCTGTAAATAAGTCAGATTTCCTCAACTAAAATTCATTAAAAAGCTGTGGAGAACAAACTGAACGAAGCATGTATCTAATTCATTTCTAGTCATGAAAGAAGATAGATAAGTTAGAATACCTTGTTTATGTAGAAAATTATGGTATTCAACAAAAAAACTGCAAAAAATGACAAATTAATTTATAATTTTAGGAAGCAGATAGCTAATATTCCAACGAATCTGTTAGGAGGGCTTCAATGACAAAATAGTATTTAGAAATTGTTTGGTATCTCTAACCCAATTCATATATGTTTCTGTGACTTTGTTTAGAGTATTTAAATATAATAAGATTTGCTATTTGCGGTTATGTAGTAAAGTGAACATTAGTCTATTAATTTAAGTTATATCAGAATAGGAGGAAAAAATGAGAAAGGATTCTACCATCTTCAAGTTATTAACATCTTTGTTGTTATGCATGAGTACAATAGGAGTCTCAAATATTACTGCTGAGGCAGGAACTGTAAAGATCTTCATTGATCCTGGCCATGGAGGAAATGATCCGGGAGCTGTGGGAAACGGTATTAGAGAAAGTGATATAAATTTACAGATTGCCTCAAGAATCCGAGATATTCTTTTGAGCGAATATACTAGAGTTTCTATTTTAATGAGCAGAGAAAACGATGTCACAGTAAGCTTATCTGATCGTTCAGGTGCTGCAAATGCATGGGGTGCGGATAGTTTGGTTTCAGTCCATATTAATGCAGGTGGTGGCACCGGGTATGAGGACTATATTCATCCGAGTGCGAATGCTGTTACCATTGCATACCGTGATGCGATGCATTCTGAAATAGCTAAACAAATCGAAATTATAAATCGTGGTAAAAAAACTGCAGATTTTCATATGGTGCGAGTTCCTAACATGCCTTCTATCTTGACTGAAAATGGGTACATCGATAACTCGGCAGACGCTGCCAAATTAAAACAAACTCGTTACATTGAAAAGATCGCCAGGGGACATGTCAATGGGCTGGAAAAAGCGTTAGGTCTTCAACCAAAACGCTTTGAAGTCAATTATATACCGAATAGCGAGTATGTCGGAAAGCGACTTTCAATAAAAACCAATGGTTTATGGTTTTACGATACTCCACGCTGGGATATCAAAGGTGGAGAAGGAGCTATAGGGCACTCCTTTATTATAACAGAAGAGTTACGTGTGAATGGTGCACGGATGTTTAGGTTACACAATAACAAATATATCGCTGGAGATAGTAGACATATTGATGTAAATCCGAAGCCCTCTGACTGGCCATATCAAGTATATGTAAATAATATTACATATTCAAATGCTGTAGAAATAGTTCGTTATTTAGGTACTCACTATCAAAATTCAGGGGTGTTTGGTGAATCTATTCGTATTCCTTTTCCTGTTTATAACACAGCAAAAACTGTTGAAGTCATAAGGAATAGTGAATATGTTGGCAAAAAGCTAATTATTAATACAAATGGTTTATGGTTTTACGACACTCCTCGTTGGGATTTAAAAAGTGGAGAAGGTGGAGCAGGACATACCTTTATAATAACTGAAGAGTTGAGAGTGAACGGTAGCCGAATGTTTAAACTGCATAATTCTAAATATGTTGCTGGTGATCCTCGACATGTAAGTGTTAGTCCAGTACCATTAGATTGGCCATATCAAGTAGTCATCCCTAATGTAACACATGCGCAAGCCAAGCAAATTGTAATTTTCATGGAACAACATTACCCTGATTCTAATGTATGGGGTGAAGCAAAGTAAGTTCACTAGAAAACCCTTCTCAGTTGAGAGGGGTTTTTGTTTAGTTATAAGAAGTATAACATGTTTTAATTATAGTTGGACGATGTCCTAGCAACAGCACGCAGCCTCGAGTAGCTCCGATGCCAAGGAAGTTTTTACAGCCAAAACTCTCCGTACAATAAAAATGTAAATTTTGTTTATCTTTATTTCGCTACGCTTTTTTTGTTGGCATTTTAGTAATTTTCGAATAACCAACTATCTTGTTTAATCCACGAAACATATCATCACATTTCGGTATTGATGATGAGTTGCTTACACTTCTTGCATTACTTGTTAAATGATTGTTGCTGTCTGAGTAGAATCCAATATAACAGTGTGGATATTCTGCATCCTTGAATAACTGCTGCTTTTTCTCCATCAACTGCAATTTGGCCCTTTGGAAACCTTTAATCCACCAATTCTAAAGTCCAAATCATTATTCACAGACCCGTCGACCGCATTAACAAAATTCTTGAATCCTTCCGTACCGAACTTTACATAATAACAATTGGGATATGTAAGAATTATCCACTAGTATTCATAGACTTTTCCACGCCGGCACGCATGTGCATGGTTGATGTTTATCGTATTTTCCCTTTGACAATTTATCGTCCGCTATCATGAGGAATACTTAACATCTTAAGAAGCATTTTGTAGGCTTACTTTAGGACTATGGTTACATCGAAAAGTCCTTTGATCCCCGGATCTTTCATCTATCCCTGAAATGAAAGAATTAGAAAGGATCTTGTTCTTAGAAGTGATTTCTTGTATCCTCTTTTGTAGATTACTCTGGAGTCAATAAGGAGTAAGCACCGGACCAGTTAATGATTTGTTAACGATAAACTACGTTAATTATTGTCGATCAATAGTAATGAATAGCCTATAACCATAATTCGCAGCTAGGTGCTCTTTTTCTTTTTAGCATTTTTTAAAAATATCTTCGTTCACTAGCATTGCACTAATTAAATCAGATGATTTGAAATACTGACAATCTTCAAAAATTACTTGTTCAGGCAATAAAAAAATCCTTTACAATGGAAGTACAGGTGGTTCCTGTCCAAATCCAATAGTAAAGGATAACCGCATGGACAAGAATACACTAATTTCATCATTTGGTAAATGGGTTTCACCTCTAAATATTCAAAAACTTACTGAACAAGTTGAAGAATATAAACAGGACTACTATACGAAAAAGCTGACGACGGAAGCTTACATCAAACTTTTGCTGGTGGCCCAGCTCCATGAATTCGAGAGCCTGGAAGAAATGAGTGATGCCCTCCTGAACGAAGACCTTCAGGAATCGCTCGGATTGGAATCGATCAGTGCTTCCCAGCTCTCCCGAAAGAATAACAGGATAAATCCCTATATCCTTTCCAATCTGTTCCTGGACCTGGTGTGTAAGATTCAGCGATACCACCTCAAGGGTGCGAATATAATGCCATTGAAAATCATTGATTCAAGCATGCTTCCATTGAATCTGACCAACTACAAATGGCGAAATTCCGTAAGACAAAAGCTGGTGTAAAACTTCATTTACGGCTTGTTTTTATGGATATGAACACCGTTTATCCCGAAAAAGCCGTGATTACACGGCGAAAGAACACGACAGAAACCAGCTGGAAGTTCTTGTGGATGACAAAGACGCCATGTATGTCTTCGACCGTGGATATGTGGATGATGAACGCTTTGACCGAATGACGGACGACGGATATTTCTTTTTGTCCAGGCTGAAGAAAAACGCCGTGATTCGCGAGATTGAATCCTTTTCGCTGTCGGAAGACAGCCCGGTTCTTTCCGATAAAGCGGTCTACATTGGCTCCACGCAAAAACGCGCTGAAAATGTCTTTCGCATTTTGGAAGTAAGTGATAGTAAAGGGAATTTGCTTCTTTTAATCACCAACCGGTTTGATATAAGTGCTGAAGAAATCAGCGAAATGTACCGATCCCGCTGGGCCATAGAGTTATTTTTCAAATGGCTCAAGCAGCACGTAGAGATTAAGCATTTTTATGGAATGAGTGAAACAGCTATCCAAAACCAAATCTTCCTGGCACTCATCGCCTATTGCTTACATGTTCTCGTCCAGCTGGAGATGGAAAGCAAGAAGCCTCTCCTTCGGATCACACGCTGGCTAAAGGCATTGCTCTGGAAACCATCTTATGTTTGGTTACGAAAGTTTGACGAACGCTCCAGTCCGTAAGAGTCCTATTGTCTTTGTCGCTCTAGTCTAAATGTATATTTTTACCAAATGGGCAGTGCCACCTTTCTTCAGGCTTTGTCTTTTTGGCTCAAAATCATGGAAATGTATTAACTGAATATTCTAACTACATTTATGCAACGCTAGTGATCTTCGTTATAAAATAAAGAAATGCATATTGACTCGAAAACATAATATATAAAGATTAAATGTAACCTGAATCCGTGACCTGAGACACTATAAGTTCCAAGTTTATCCAAGATGGAATCTTTAAATTAAAAACGTGTAAATGTTTATTAATTCCCCAAATATTCTTGATTTTCAGGCTTGCTTAATAGACCTGCAACTCCCTATTTTTTCCAAGATATTCTGTTCCATTGATTTAGGTTGAAAAAGAACTGTACACTCGCTTAAATGAGTCAAACCAGGGACTATGCTGCCCAAATTTCAAAAATACCTGCCTTGCGTGTTTCACCATTTTGGATGCCAACGTGATCAGGTTCTGAATGACCGTTTTGATCCTTCTGCGAAACACTTTATTCTTTAGTGGGGCATCATCGACCTTGAGTGTTTCTTGGCCAATTAAGCGGAGTAGATTGTACGTCAAACACCCTAAATGCAAGATGAACTCATTGGTTTTAAATTTTCCGGATGGAAAACGCTCCAAATCTAAATCTGTTTTAAGTTCACTATGAAATTGTTCACTTGTTCCATGGTCATGATACAGTTCAATGATTTCTTCTGGACTGTCGGGAAGGGAAGTCCAATAGCTTTCAAATTCGATTTCGGGAATGAGTAAAATTTGGCCATCCTTTCGGATGGTTCGCTCCACTACTTTATAAACTTGGCGAACTTTTATCTCCAATCCCTTTGGTTTGACCATAACGGACCCATAAAAAACGCGTTTTCCGTCTCGTTCATGGATGCAATCTCCCTGCTGTTCGGCAATGGCTAACCAAGCTTCGGGTTTTTCACGCCGGGGATTTCGCTTTATGATAAATCCGGCACTTTCGTCTAAACAAGTACCTAAATTATCTGCGGAGTCATTCCCGCCATCCATTCGAACCAAAAGGGGAAGATGCGTAATTTGTTTGGCGTAACGAATGCTTTCCTTAAGAAACGTGACCGTTCCATTTTGAACATGAGCGCTGCCTTCACGCAGATCTGTATTTACGACATACCCTTCTTGCCCAAGATAGGCAAAAATGGGCGCAAAGCCATCGCATCCCTTGTAGGTGCGGCTAACACCTTCCTTCTTGGTGTTCGAGTTATCGAAAGGCGAGACATCAATATCCAACGGAACGATTTGTACGTCTTCTTGCCCTTCATTGGATAAAGTGAGAGGGGTCACGGGAGATTCAAATTGTTGAAGCAGCCTCACAGATTCTTCAAGAATGATGGGCTTCCAGACATCCACTTTTCCGATTTGATCGAGTCTCTGTCGTAACGTTGCACTGGAAGGAACCTCTTGGATTCCCAGTGCCAGAGGGAAAAATGGGTCTTTCCGAAATGACTCAATGTATTCAAAATCATTTTTACTTTGGGCGAGCAATCCTATATATGAATGGATCACATCTCCATTCTGAATCCCAGGAGTAGAACGAATTCCTGGTACTTTTAAGGAAGTAAACCGTTGATGCAGCTTCGTTTTAGCCAGTAATAATCCAACTAATCCAAGACCGGAATGAGTCGTTAACGTTTCATCTGAATTGTCTAGTATAAATTTAATCATTGTAAGCACCTACTGGGTGAAGAAAAAATTTCAATCAAAATAGACTGATAACCTTATTATATCAAGGTTTCTGGTGTTTTTCAGAATGACTTTTTATTGTTTGGTCACGGATTCAGGTGTAAGTTAAAAAACCAAGTCTTGGATATTATTAATGCCAAAAAGGATACTGGCTACAAACATGATAACGGTAAATGCAGTTTGATATTTTTTATTTGTTACGTTTGTTATTAATGCGAAAGTCAGTAGTACAAAAGGGATATAATTCATATACAAATACCTTCCGTGCAATGAAAAAATTGGCGTAGTTAATGTTGCATATATTAGTGCGGATATATTTCCTGCAATTGAAAGTGTATAGAGAAAAAACACCCATTTCTTAAAAGAAAGCAATGGAGAAAAGAAAACCGTAACAATTAAGATTAGTGAAAAGAAAAGGAGAAACAACTGCGTTACTCGTCCAACTCGCACACCTTCATTGTCATGATCCCAAAACCAAAACTCCACAAAAAATTGCGGCAAAGCTTTAACTATGTCTATAACCGTATATTGGTAGTTTGTTGGATTTACAACCGGTTTTACGATTTCAATATGATTCAAAATACCAGTAAGGGACTGATACTGACTAAAGTTAAAATAAAGCCACGGAGATACCATCAGTATTATTATTCCTAAATATAGGGGGATAAACGCATATTTTTTTTTATAAGTTAGAAAGGCTGCACCAATTATTACTAAATAGGCAGCTGTTAATTTAGTTAATATAATTGCTCCCATTAATAAAGAAAGGGCTATGAGGTTATTAAAACCAAATTCTGTTCTATAGAAATACTTAGTAAGATTATAAAATAAAGTTGACACTAACAATAATAATAAATGTTCATTATTTAACGGTATCATGATAGAGATAAAATAAGGTGAAACAATGAAAATTAGAGAAGTTACAAAGAACAGTTGATCATTCGATACTAACGTCTTTTCCTTAACCAATATTTTATATGTTAAGTAATTTAAATAAAAACTTCCCAATAGTAATAGAACCCCAAACGACCTTAATACCATTAATCTACTAAAAATATCTGAGAAGAAACCCCCTATAATTGAAGCAATAACATAATACAATGGGGGTTGAACAGCTTCATGCTGATTATGGGTCGGGATACTCTCTGGATTTGCTTGTGGAATACTTAATTGTTGAAAATTTATTTTGGAAGATAAAACAGGTAGCTGATGAGATTCGATAATATGATTAATATAATCAAAATGAGCTGCTTCGTCCGCTCCTGAATATAGTTGATTGAAACGTACACCAATAAATCCAATAAACAACAATATAAGTATACAAATGATTATCCATTTTTTGTTTTTCATATCATTTCTCCAATCTCGTGAAAATGAACTCTAAGGAATATTGTCTTACAATAAAAATGCCACACACCTATACTATATTCTATGGCAGAAAGCCTTACGAGAGAATCAGCTCTAGTTTACTACACAATTTAAAATTATATCAGGAAAAGAGATGTGAAAAAACCAGAGTCTGTGTAAATTAAGAAGGAATAAGGTCAAAAATTAAAAAGAAAGGATTGAGGTTAGTGCAGCCAATTTATCTTGGCTGTTAGTAGAGTTTAAACATGGATATGTCCTTTTTACAGTTGGCTTGTATAATTATTTTTATTATGAAATAATGGCATTAAAACAGGCTTATTTAGATCAAAAGAAGTTAGGAAAGGGCGAACTTATTTTGAAGAAGGTAAAAAAGGCTATCATTCCCGCAGCTGGACTTGGAACGCGGTTCTTGCCCGCTACAAAAGCTATGCCAAAAGAAATGCTGCCTATAGTGGATAAACCAACGATCCAATACATAGTTGAAGAGGCTATTGAGTCAGGAATAGAAGATATTATAATAGTTACAGGAAAAGGGAAACGTGCGATTGAAGATCATTTTGACCACGCTTTTGAACTAGAACAGAACTTGCTGGAGAAAGAGAAATTTGAGTTGCTAGAAAAGGTACAGGCAACCTCTAATATGGTAGACATTCACTATATAAGACAAAAAGAGCCCAAAGGATTAGGACATGCAGTTTGGTGTGCCAGGAATTTCATTGGCAGTGAACCCTTTGCGGTTCTTTTGGGAGATGATATAGTTAGGGCAGAAACTCCCTGCCTGCGACAATTAATTAATGAGTACAATAGAACTCACTCTTCCATCATCGGTGTAAAGAGGGTTCCCGAACATGAGACGAATCGTTATGGAATAGTTGATCCAATCGACCAGATGGGTCGTTCTTTTCAAGTTAGAAACTTTGTGGAAAAACCCAAATTAGGTACAGCTCCTTCAAACCTTGCTATTATCGGCAGATATGTATTCACACCTGAAATTTTTTTATTTTTGGAGAAGCAGGAGACTGGAGCTGGTGGAGAAATCCAATTAACAGACGCTATTGAGAAATTGAATCAAATCCAACGTGTATTTGCATACGAATTTGAAGGGGAAAGATACGACGTTGGGGAAAAACTTGGCTTTATCGAGACAACTATTGAGTTTGCGCTTGAAAAAGAAGAGCTAAGGGAAGACTTATTAAGGTTTATGGCCATTAAATTAGGCTTAGACCAATAGAATAAGATAAAAATCTCACTCAAATGGGGGTGGGATTTTTTTATACAAGTATTACAAAATCCGCAACAAACAATCTGCTGGAAAAGACCCGATATTAATAAAGCTCTTATGCAGTAAACAATAGATTTGAATGGCATGTATTCTACCAGATCAAGTTAAATTAGGAGAGAGTTTACAGATGGTTTCAATAGAATTATTTCTTAAAATTTTTCGTCACAAAGAATACTCATTAAACAGCCTGGTAAGCCCCCAAAACAAGGTTTTTATAGTAGAATATAATTCGGTCGGGTTTCCCCTTGAAAATCAATTTTGTGACATAGTGTTAAAGAGGAGGGAATTTTTACAAATTCTTGATATTTATTTTAATTAGAGTAATTATACTATATAATGTTAGATGGAAATTTCGATGTAAAAATTTGTTATAAAGAGAGAATTATGTATGTGTTCATAATAGATTTTTCAATCTCACTTTTAAGTAAATCGTTTTTTATAAAAAGTATGGAAAGGTTTTATAAACTCATATACGAGGAGGATAAAAATGAAGAAAGACGGTTTTATTGTTTCGGTTGCTACCATTTTAAATAATGATGAAAAAATTCTTGATTCCTTTATAGAAGAAACTTCATCAATTTTGTCAGACCATTTTTCAAATTATGAAATAGTGTTAGTTGAAAATGGATCCAGAGATAATTCTCTAACAAAAATTAAAGAACTTCAAAATAAATTTCGGAATATACGGTTAACTGGGCTTTCTAAGCAATATGATGATGAAATTGCTCGTACAGCAGCCCTTGATAATTCAATTGGCGACTATGTTATTTTAATGGACATAAATTATGATCCCCCATCACTTATTCCGGACATGATAGATAAAGCATTATCCGGATATGATCTTGTAATTGGTGAAAGAAACAATAGAAAAGATGATAACCTTTTTGAGCGAATATCTGCGAAAATGTTTTATAGCCTTAGTAAAAGTCTAACAGGGTATAATATTAATCCTAATTACTCTGATTATGTATGTATTAGCAGAAAAATGGTTAATTCATTAGTACAAATTCGTGATAGAAGCCGATACTTGAAATATTTAAATTTGGAAGTTGGATTTAAACAAACCGCCATTAAGTACGATAGAATAAAAAGGTCTAACAATGGGAATAAAAAGAACTTCTTCAACAAACTGGGTTTTGCTCTAGAAGTCATAGTTACAAATTCAGATAAACTATTACGATGGTCAGCACTATTTGGCTTCTTTATCAGCTTTATTAATCTCTTTTATTTACTGTATATTGTTCTTGTGGCAGTATTTAAAAAAGATGTAGCTGCAGGATGGATTTCATCTTCACTAGTAAATACAACCATGTTTTTTTTCCTGTTCTTACTATTATCCATTATTAGCGTTTTTATTTCTTCAGTATTAAAAGAAACGAAAAAAGGGTCTCTATATTATGTATCTGAGGAGACGAATAGTTCGGTTATTTATAAAGATATTGACAAGAAAAATATTGTTTAAAGGGGATAAAAACCATGAGGGGATTAATTGGATATACAGGATTTGTTGGAAGCACCCTTTTAAGGCAAACAACCTTCGACAGATTATATAATTCAAAGAATATTAATGATATAAAAGGGGAGAAATTCAAATTTTTAATATGTGCGGGAGCATCAGCAGTTAAATGGAAAGCAAATAAGTTTCCTGAAGAAGATTTGGCATCCATTGAGCTTCTTATCTCTAATCTAAAAGAAGTGGAATGTGACGAGTTTGTATTGATCTCAACTGTGGATGTTTATAATGCTCCGAACGGGGTGAATGAAAGTACTGAAATCGATATCAACAGCCTTTCCCCATACGGAAAACATAGGTATATGTTGGAAAAATTCGCTAATCAACATTTCCCGAAAGTTACTATTCTGCGATTACCGGGTTTATTCGGTACAGGACTTAAGAAGAATGTGATTTATGATTTTATCCATGATAATTGTATCGATTTAATACACAGTGAAAACGTTTTTCAGTTCTATAACTTAGAAAGATTATACAAGGATTTGCAAATAGTGTTAAAGAGCAATATCTCATTGGTGAATCTAGCAACAGAACCGGTAAGCGTTAACGAAGTGTCAAAATACGCGTTCGATAAAGAATTCAACCAAATCACAGATAACAACCCGGTTTTTTACGATATGAGAACCTTGTATTCGGATTACTTTAATAGCAATAATAAGAATTATATTTCCTCGAAGAAAGAAGTTTTAGAAGACATTCGAAAATTTGTAGAAAATGAATTAAAGTTAAAAGGGGAATAAATATACTATGAAATTATCCATTTCAAATTTAACTTGGGAAAATGAAGAGGATAATGCAGTTAAAGACATTTTGACTGACCTATTTGTTAATCAAATAGAAATTGCCCCAACAAAGATATGGGGAAATCCCTTAGAAGCAACTGACGAGGCTGTACAGAACTATCGAAAATATTGGAATTCTGACGGAATAAGTATTGTCGCGCTTCAATCTCTCTTATTTGGTAGAACTGATTTGGACATTTTTTCGGAAGAAATCATCAGGCAAGCCACTCTTGAATATTTATATAAAATCATTGAAATCGGGGCAGGTCTGGGCGCAAAAGCTTTTGTGTTCGGCTCCCCGAAAAATCGTCAAATAGGAGACATGAAATACTCAAAAGCGTTGGATATTGCCTTTGAATTTTTCTATAAATTAGGTGAAAAAGCCGATCAATACTCTTCTGTATTTTGTATTGAACCAAACCCAAAGATATATGGGTGTGATTTTATTAATACAACAGCGGAAGGCATTATCTTGGTAAAAGAAGTGAACCATCCAGGCTTCGGTCTTCACTTGGATGCAGGTGGAATGACTCTTAGTAATGAAAACATTCAGGAATCGATCGATAGTGCTGCCCCATACCTAAAGCATTTTCATATAAGTGAACCGCAATTAAACATGGTGCAAAACGGACAGGTTGATCATCGAAGTTTTGCCAGGGCATTGAGAAATATTAATTATGAACATAATATATCAATTGAAATGAAACCGGGGCTAAACAATTCTAATCCTGAAACGGTGAAAAAGAGCGTGGAATTTGTTCGAGAAGCTTATTTTTGATGGATGGAATTAAATGGAGGTATTGTTTTGAGACAACATTGGCAAGTACCGAAAGCAGAGTATCATGAGTTGAAGTCAAAGAAAACAAATTATTGTGTTATCATACCTGTTATTAATGAAGGGGCACGGATAAAAGAACAACTGTTAAAAATGAAACCTTTTTCAGGTGATATTGATATAATCCTTGCAGATGGAGGAAGTACGGACGGCTCTACCAATCTAGACTTCCTGAAATCAGTGGGAGTAAGGACTCTTATCGTCAAAAAAGATAAGGGTAAATTAAGTGCCCAGCTCCGGATTGGTTTTGCTTATGCTTTAGACCAGGGATACCAAGGAATAATTACCGTAGATGGAAACAACAAAGATGGTGTAGAAGCTATACCAAACTTTATTGTAGAACTGGACGCCGGTTATGATTTTGTTCAGGGTTCAAGATATGTAAAAGGCGGTAAATCAATTAATACTCCTATGGTACGTGATTTTGCTATTAAACTTATTCATGCACCGATTATTAGTCTAGTAGCTAAACACCGATATACAGATACCACGAACGGGTTCAGGGCCTACAGCAGCCATTATTTATTGGATCCTCGTGTTCAACCATTTCGAAATGTATTTGATACTTATGAACTGCTGGCCTATCTGTCTGTACGTGCCTCTCAAATTGGCTTTAAAACAAAAGAAATTCCTGTTACGAGAAAGTACCCTGACGATGGTAAGGTCCCAACCAAGATAAGTGGCGTTAAAGGTAATTTTGCTCTTATTAAAATATTGGTTATGCTTATGTTTAAATTTTATGACCCTGAATATAACAGGGGAAAAAGGGAGTCATACTAATGTATAAACCCGAAGAGTTTGACGTTGTCATAGTGGGCGGTGGTTTTTATGGTTGCTCCTTAGCTTTACAAATGAAAAACTACTTTTCAAAAGTAGCTGTAATTGAAAAAGATAAAGACTTAATGTTAAGAGCATCCTTGATTAATCAGGCACGGGTGCACAATGGATATCACTATCCACGAAATATTATCACAGCTTACCGTTCTTATGTAAATTTTCCCCGGTTTACAGAAGAATTTAAGAGCTGCATAGTTGATGACTTTACCAAATTGTATGCTATAGCTCGTAATGGCTCAAAAGTGAATGCATTTCAATTTAAAGAAATGTTTCAGGGAATAGGAGCCCCAATAGAGAAAGCATCCCCGAAGCACCAAAAAATTTTTAATAAAGAATTAGTAGAAGAAGTATTTTTAGTGAAAGAGTTTGCTTTTGATGCCGTTATTCTAAAAAATACTATGAAGCAGAAGTTGGAAGATGCCAAGGTGGATGTCTTCTATAACACAGAAGTAAGCAGGGTAAACAAACTGGCTAATCCGGATGTAATTGAACTGGATTTGAAGAATACTGACTCTGTTTATTCAAAATATGTATTTAATTGTACTTATTCTCAAATAAACAAACTAATGAAAGATTCTAACCTTCCATTGCTGCCAATGAAACAAGAATTGACAGAAATGGCCTTAATACAGATGCCTGATGATCTAAGAGATATTGGAATCACCATGATGGATGGTCCATTTTTTTCAACTATGCCATACCCTTCGAAAAACTTACACTCTCTTAGTCATGTCCGTTATACACCACATTTCAGCTGGGTGGATAGGGAGAATTTTATGGATGGTCATGCATATATGGAAAACACTGAAATTCAGTCGAATTATTTGTATATGTTAAAAGATGCTCAGCGCTATATTCCTGGACTAAAAGAGGCAAAATTTATGGAATCAATTTATGAGATTAAAACAGTTTTATTACAAAATGAAGATGATGATGGGCGCCCGATTTTGTACCGGGAGAATTATGGGATGAGTAACTTATATAATATTATGGGTGGGAAAATCGATAATATTTATGATGTTTTGGAAAGAATCCAGGAGGATAAAGCATTCGTGACAAAGAAGGAACTTGCAGGGTGGAGTTAAGAGTGATTCAAAAAACAATTCAATATTTTTTTAGAAAATCATTCCTCATATATGGGCTAATTGGTGTTTTTATAACCATTATCCAAATTATTTGTTTGTATTTATTTCGGGATTATTTCAAAATTGATGATTTTGTAAGTTTAACTTTAGCATATATCATTGCACTCGTTTTACATTACTTTTTAAATAAACACTTAACTTTCTTAATTAAAGAAAAAAAAGTTTTTAATATGATGTCCCTCCGCTATATAATCGTTGTCATTCTTTCCTATTGCATCTATGTTTTGAACATGTTCATTTTTAATCAATTGCTGGGAATTAAGTTTGCGATTTCTCTAATTTTGACGCTTGGTGTTAATTATATCGTGAATTATTTTCTTTATGAAAATATTGTATTTAAACATGAACATAGTTAGTATAAATTTTATTGGATAATTTAGAAGCTCCGGCCACTGAATGCGGAGTAAGGACATTATTTTTTAGTTAGATTTTGGGGGATATTTATGTTCAAGGAAATCAAAATAAGACCTTTTATTAGTACGGGTAACTTCGTAACAGCTCTTTTCTATTCCTCTATACTGGTTGCTGTCATTTTAAAGCAAAACGGAGGGTTTTTACTTCAAACCTTTGACCGCAGAATCATTTCTGAAGCAACAATAGCCGGAATTGAGGTAGGTTCTAGAATTACACTGTTTTATCAAGCAGCGTTTGCGAGTGTAATAAGTTTTTTGTTTTTTTTCTTAATTCTTGCTTTTGTAAAAGATTTTTTTGAGAAAAAAGTATTGAAACAAGCGAAAGAATTTATATTCACCTTTGAATCGACTTTTTTTAATATCATGTCATTGTTTGGGATAATTACAGTTGTATTGGGTATGTCTTCACATACTACATCAACTTTATCCCTTTTAATTTGCCTCCATATAGTAATCGCCGGATTTTGTGTGCTGAAAGGTTTAGCTATCAGATACTCTTGGACAAGAATTATACTTTATCTATCTAATAAATATTTTGTAATTTGGCTTTTTATTAACTCTTTTGTCTGTATGTTCTATTTGGGGTATTTGGGTAAAAGTATTGCTGATCTTCAGAACATTCCTATTCCGCTATATTATATTATCGGATTTGCACTGAATTTTGTTGTTTTTTTTACTGTTTTTTCTTTTCTAATTAAAAACAATAAGTTTAATGAAGGCTACGCAATAAAATTAATCGTAATTAGTACCATTCCTGTTTTTATTAGTCCGATATATTTACCCTTATCAAACGAAATGTATTTAATCCTGAACCAAAGAGGGATATATTCGATTTCCCCTCGAAAAATACTATTGCTTTTATTATCCTTTTCTGCGATAGGATCAGGAATTATCTTCGTACTAAACAAACGAAAACTTCCAACTTTGCTAAGTAGTTCAACCTTAGCGAATTATTATTACCCAATCTTGCTTATTACATTGACTACTATTTTGTATCAACCACCCATCAAGATAGGGCCGCCAACTGAAATGTTTGAGTCGGGCAATCCCGGTATCGCTGTAGATCAATTCTTTCGGTATGGGAAAATTCCTCTCTTAGAAACATTTAATGCCCATGCTCTTTCAGAGATAATTGCTCCTGTTATCTATTCGGTTTTAAATGGTTATCAAGAGTGGGGAAGTTCTCTGTATAATACTTGGTTTGATAAGCTCGCTTATGTTGTGATAGGCTATTTCTTCTTGAGAAAGCTAATCTCCAATGAGCTCGCATTACTTACACTCATGTTTTTTCCATTAGGTGTTTTATCAGTTCAGCTATTACCCGAGTACTTTAGTGTGGGCTTAGTTGCTGTCTTTGCCCTGCACAGAGTAATGAAAGTACCAAGTTTAAGCAACTATTTGTTATTCTTTTTTGTGTTATTTTTTACTTTTTTATGGAGATTTGATCTTGGAGCATCTGTTATCCCTGCTGCGTTGATAACCCAGTTTTTCTACTGGATCATTTATAAAGGGAAATTGGAGATTAAAAATTTGGTATTTGCGGGCCTTGCTACAGGGGTTTTTTGGTTCCTGACATACATTGTGCTGGCCATTGTCAAAGATATACCGATTTTGTTTCGTTTGAAAGAATTAATGGCAGTTGTATCTTCTAATCAAATCTGGGGGTTCAGTACATTAGGCGATGTCAAAAAACTTAATTTTTATTTATTCTACATCATTGTGCCAGCCATAAATATTTTGCTAATAGGATATATCCTAGTTAAGTCTCGATTTTTTGAAAAATGGAAGGCCGAAATATTCACTTCTATTAGTTTTTTGCTGTTGTTTACACTTTTCAACTTCCCGAGGGGATTAGTAAGACATTCTTTAATGGAAAATACAGCATCATTTATAGTAGGATTTATGGCCTTACCCATTATGTATCTCCCTTTTCTGATCTCAAGTAACCGAACTGGAATAAATAACTATGTGAAGTTTTCTTTGATTGGAATAGTTTATTCTTTCATTGTTATTCTTGGAGTGTCAGGTATAAGAATTAATGATAACTCTTTAATAGGAGAAACGGTGGAAAGGTTTACTGCATTTAGCGATTATATAGCTACGGATGAAACAATAATGAGATATGATGAGCCCACAGAATATTCCAATCAGGTTTACACCGGTTTAAAAGACTTGTTTGATCAAACAATGGCTCCTAATGAGACATTTATAGACTTTAGTAACGCTCCGTATTTGTACGTCCATACTCAGAGAGAAACACCAATGTATATTAATCAAACGCCAGCTTTTTTATCTGATGAAGCATCGCAAATTGCATTTTTGGAGGAAATACAATCCTATTCCGTTCCATATGTGGTTTTTGCGGATAAAAGCGGTTTTTTGGGAATTGATGGGGTTCCAAACCATATTAGATCTTATCGGATTTCGGAGTATATTTATAAAAGCTACGTTCCTTTTGTTAAAGTTAATGGTTTTGATGTATGGGTAAGTAAACAAAAAAAACCGATAATCGAAAGTAAGTTAAACAGCTTATCCCGATCCTCTAAAGAAATAATAGTTTATAGTCCTGGCCAAAACGATCTCTCAAAGATTGAAAGGAATGATATTAAAGGTCTTCAAGAAACGAAAGACGGACTCGTTTTAGAAACTGGCACGGTTGATCCATATATTCACAACTTATTCAGCTCTCAAGAATTAAACGAGATAATGTTAGCAGACAATAGTGAGTATAACTTGGAAATAGAATATAGCACAAGAAAAGGAGGGGGAGCACAGACTTATTTCCTTTTAAATGGTCATACTTTTAAGGATGAAGAAAGTCTTACCACTGAGCTAGCAGAATCCAGTTCAGTTGGTATCCAAAAGGTGAATATTCCGTTTACGGGAACTTTACATGATATTCGGATAGATCCTCCATCCGCCGATATTTTTGTTGTGCATTCGATAAAATTACAGGAAAAACCAAATGTTTATAAACAACTGTTTGTTTCTTCAAATGAGGATGTTGAAATTGGGTGGGTGCCTTTTTATTGGGGTGAGCAAGATACCCTCAATGCGAAAGAAACGACAGCAGTACAGACGAAATTAGCTCAAAAGCAAAAACTTTATCCTGAAAATACAAAAAGATACATTATTAATGATTCGATTAATAAGGAAAATGGGAACTATGTTCACTTAAAGATTAGATCAAGCCAACGTGGTAAACCATATAAGGCCAGAATAGAATACGGAGATGTTAATAGTAATATTTCAGGAAGCTATACTTTTTATATAAAACCTGACGGGGAGTACCATGACTATATGATCCGTGTTAGTAGCCAGTATAATTGGTATAGAACCATCGTAAAATCCTTGAAGATTACTGCAGAAAAAGAGACAGAGGTTCAAGAGATAAATATTCGAAAAGGGGATTAGATTCCAATTTTACTCAAAAACAGTATATCCGTAAAATTTAGTGAAACCATTCATTAACATCTGTAAAAATCATAGCTTAATGCTCAGAGTATTAGGAACAGACTGAGTTAAAAGGGGACACTGCAATATACCAAAAAAATAAAGATTTAATAAAAAACTCCTAATTATTTTTAGAATAACTTAGGAGTTTTTTTGCTGCATTTCAAACGTTGATCAATCTAATTATAATTCTAGTTTCGGTCAGTTTGTTTTTGGGCAATATCTAAATATATGAACGGTTTGTAGAATGCTCTCCTGAATTTATTAAGGAAAATTGGAAGCTCCTGATATAAAATAGAGGGTATATAATACTAAAATGATAGATCCGGATGGAGGAGACTTCCATGAAAAGATTGTTAATGTGCTTTGTGTCTGGATTAATGATGATAGGATTAGAATTGAATATTATCAGTTTACATGCTTTTGCTGATAGGACCGATTCTAGTACACTACAGGATACAGATAAGGTTATCGTTAAATTTAAAGAAACCCCTGCAAAAGCAAGCATGAAAAAGTATACTGTCAGCGACCAGGCGGTAGGTACTGATAACAAAGTAAAAGTATTAGAAGTTCCGGAAGATAAGGAAATTGATCAGTTTGTTAAGGAAATGGAAAAAAGGGAGGATGTACTATATGCGGAGCCGGATTTTCCGGTAAAACTCAATTATATTCCTACAGACCCTGATTATACATCACAATGGCATCTAAAAAAAATAGAAGCCGAGAATGCTTGGAATTTCACAAAAGGATCATCGGAGATAGTGGTTGCCATTATAGATAATGGCATGGATGTGGATCATATGGACCTCAAACAATCTGTTTTTAAACCTTATGATATGGTCTACAAAACCAGTAATCTTACTACAAAGGGCAGTCATGGAACCCATGTAGCGGGGATTATTGCTGCATCAATGGATAATGGTTCTGGAGGAACAGGAATAGCACCAGGCGTGAAGGTAATGCCCATTAATGTTTTCTCAGGGGATATTGCCTATACATCCGATATTATTGATGCTATTTATTATGCCGTACAAAACGGCGCACATATTATTAATATGAGTCTTGGGGGCCCGGACTATTCCAAAAGTCTGGAGGATGCTGTTCGCTATGCATATGAAAGTGATTTGCTTATAGTAGCAGCAGCCGGAAATAGTTCGTCAGATCAAAAAAATTATCCTGCTGCTTTGCCTTATGTTATTTCGGTAAGTTCAACCGATTTAAATGATCGGCGTTCATCCCTTTCAAACTTTGGCGACGAAATAGATTTTGCAGCCCCTGGGCAAAGCATTTTTTCTTCTCTGCCCAATAATAATTATGGTTTGAATAGCGGAACATCTATGGCATCACCGCTAGTTGCTGGAGTCGCTGCATTGATATGGTCTGATAACCCTTCACTAACGAATGATCAGATTTATGAAAGGTTGAAATCGGGGGCGATTGATATAGGTGCTCCAGGAAAAGATAAATATTTTGGATATGGACGGATAAATGCGGAGAAACCATTAGGATATAACGTGAAGGTCCCTCCAAATACTGGAGTTCATTATGATTGGGGCTGGGGAAGCCCTGGCAACGGCATTCCTGCAGATTACTTTAGAGCCCTCTTTGACCAGTCAGGCAACTATTCAGGAGACTATTTTGTTCAAACGTTTGCCGATGAT